>CBDTVG010000269.1:0-3727 GCA_965363745.1 uncultured Candidatus Electrothrix sp.
TAATTCATCGTTAATATTTTTGATTTCATAAACTATTTATAGTTATTTGATCAACGGTTGCAAACCGTGTTAATCTTCTTTATAGTTGCAGGTACCCGCTGTACCGAGGATATGGGCATATTTGACGCTGATAACTGACTCGCCGCCGTTCTTACCCTGTTGGCGAACATTGATATCATAAACAAGCCTTGTGCCACCGCTGGCGAGACTTTTTCCCAAGCCTTCGTATCCCGCCGCCATCTGCAATGCCGCTCCTAGTTGTATTTGGGTGTTGCCGCCTATTTTAATATTTGCATGCGGACGTTTATTCGTCTCAGTCTGATTATACTCACCATTACTGTCATAATAAGCAGGAAATACCATATCACGAGCACGGGTTCTTGTTTCCCCGTTGTCGGCGTCGCAGATGTAGTCGATATCAACGGCATCTCCGATCCCGTCATCATCCGTATCGCAATCCCAACCGTCACCGATTCCGTCACTGTCGTCATCCATACCATCCGTTGGAAGGGCAACGCCTTCAGGAGAGTAAAAACGCCAAAGTCCTAATGCCTCTGGTTCGATATACACATCCTGAGACTTGAAAATTCCATTACCCACATTTTCTCTGGCAGCAGTCCCCGGTAGCATCATGCCCAACATACCACGATCATCAACGGCATAGGGCACGATGGGCGTAAACCCCAAACAGGCGATATTCTGTACCAGCACCTCGGCTATCAGCTCGGTGGTGGCATCCGCTAAATAAAACGTCTCCTTTTGGAGGCGGTCATTCATGGCTATGCGCCACTCGGTGTTTGTGCTTCTGTTCACCGAAATGCCCATGAGAGTGAGAACAAGCAGGATGAGCAGGGCTGCGACCAGCACAAAGCCGTCCTGATTGTCCGGGTGGTTATTTTTTTTCATGGCGCACCTCTGCTGTTCTTTCTTGTTTTGTATTAAAGTACATTCTGTTTTATATAGTTAAATATAGCTATTTCTTTCTCGCCGCTCCCGTTATTACTGGTCACGATGATACGTAGATGTTTGGGTCTGTATATTTGATTTTCCTGAGTGCTCGTAATAAGAATGCCTGTCAGAATGAAAGTACATTCTGTTTTATATAGTTAAATATAGCTATTTCTTTCTCGCCGCTCCCGTTATTACTGGTCACTATGACACGTAGATGTTTGGGTCTATATATTTGATTTTCCTGAGTGCTCGTAATAGGAATATCTGTCAGGGTGCAGTCATTAGCGACATTCCAGTAGATATTATATATAGGTTGCGTGGTGCCTAGAGTAATACCATCAGCATTTGGCCAATTATTCAAGCCAATACATCCATCTTCATCTCCATTTCCATCCAAAATATCAGTGTAATTTAAAATGATCAGCTCTTCCACCTGATCCATCGCCCAGATTGAACCAGTGGTGATAGCATTTGCGGTTTTATTTTCTTTGATCGCCGCTGTCTGCATCCCGAAAAGGCCGAGAATACCGATGGTGAAAATAGCCATCGCCACCAAGGTTTCAATCAAGGTGAAGCCGTTTTCTCTGGTTATGTCATGTGTTTTCATTTTCCCAACCCCGCCAACCCCATATTGCGTAATTTAACCCTTGTGATCAAAAAACGTCGATGATAATGATCATTATTGGGTGGAGTCCAAGTCGCTCCTGATGCCAAGGTATACGGGGTCGTATCCGTATATCTCGGATCAGGATAAGTGGCCCTCATGAGCATGGAAATTTGGACAGACCGGATATATTGTAAGCTTGTAGCTGCGACTTTTGTGGAGAACTCCGAAGGATTTTTTGGTATCTCAACACGATAAAGAAACTCTATAGCATCCACACCTTCAGCGATCAATTGAACTTGCCCAGTATCTTCTTGTCGGAAAAGGTCGTCTACAATACCATTATTATTGCCACTACTTATATACGCATCATACAGGCCATACGTTATGGTAACTGTGGTGTTGCTTGTTGTATCACAGGTTTCAAATGCAAATGATTGTGGATCTGCAAGGGATACGTCTCCACTGGGGCAGGTTCCGTCAGGACTATCCCAGCCAGCCATTCTGATATCCTGCACCAGAAAGGCCAAAGCTGCTCTGCCCTTCTGCTGCATCTCGCTCATCTGCTCTTGAACAGTATAGGTTCTTTGCTGAATACTATAGACACCGTAGATCCCGGCCATAACCAGCCCGCCGATGACCATGGAAACCATGATTTCAACAAGAGTGAACCCTTTTTTCTCTTTCATTATTAGTTGCATAGCTACCTTATTCCCAACCAGATTCGCCGAATTTTCTTATTTTGACAGCACCAAAATTTGTCACAGTCACAGCGTAACATATCTCTCCGTTATTTTGACTTTGGAGATAAGTGCTGGCCGAAGTCGCCGTTCCTTTTGTTGTAAACTTAATATCACGGAACGGAACAATACGGTTTATAGGATTTTTGTTCCAGTTTTTAACCGCTACTCCTTTGCCGTAAATAACTCCGCCGTATTCCGCTAAATCTCTCCTGAACTCATCGGGCTCCCATGTTTTATACCCGGCTTTATCTTTCTTGTCGTCATCAATATAGTAATATTCGCCGTCTTCGTCGAACCGCACGACAAGGTCTTTATTTTTCCTGATACTCAGCAATCTCGCCTTCTGCAGGTCCGCATAAAGATTTCTTGCTGCGCCTTTCAGTCGTTTTTCCGGCAGGTTTTTGTAAAAAGAGGGAATTCCTATGGCTGACAACACGCTAACAATGGCGATAACGGTCATCAGCTCCATCAAAGAAAATCCGAAGGAGTCGTTTATGTTCTTTTTGAGGTGTTTCACAGCCGCTCACTCCCAAGTGGAACCGTTGAATCTTCGTATCTTGACAGCACCAAAAGAGGTTGTGCTTACAGCGTAACATACCTCTTGGTTGTTCTGACTTTGCAGATAGATATCCTGCTGGTTGGACGTGCCTGTATTCGTAAAAGTAATATCGTCTGTCACCCCGTTTGAAGGAACTGTATCATCCGGGGTCTCAGTGGATTCTCTCCACGTATTGTTGGATGTGGCATTACATCCATAAACCACTCCAGCCCCCTGTTCCGTTAAAATTTCAGACAAGTCGTTCGGGGGCAGGTAGAGCTGGCCTGTATCGTCCAAGTAAGAATAAGAACCTGCCGTTGTGTCAAAATTGACCGTAATGTTGTCATTGTTTTTGACGGCCAGCAATCTTGCCTTCTGTAAATCCGCATACAAAATTCTCGCCACTCCTTTCAACCGTTTTTCGGGAAGGCTTTTAAAAAAACTTGGGAGGCTTATAGCTGAAAGGATACCGACAATGGCTATCACTACCATCAGTTCAACAAAAGAGAACCCGGATGAATTGTTTAATTTGTTCGTTGATTGTTTCATCATTATGCGTCTCAGCTCAAGTTTTAATGGGCTTCAGTTGTATAGTTTGCAAATATTATTCCACCTGCCATTCCGAAATGGCCGGAGGTCTCTCAATCTATTGGAATAAAAGTTTGTTTTTTATTTCAGATATCAAAGAGAATCCAATAACCAGCGGATAAATATTATGTCTTTATGTTGAAAAAGAAAATTATTTTATATTTTACATCGAGATGTGAAGTTATTTTATAATTTTGAAAAACGTCGATAAATCGCATGTTTCATATGCGTTAAGGATTAGGAATTTAACAAGAGATACCTTACCCCTATAGTGCCCCACCCTGAGAGCAAATACAAGATTCG
>CBDTVG010000270.1:0-3725 GCA_965363745.1 uncultured Candidatus Electrothrix sp.
CTTCCGATTAACATGCTGAAATTGCTATACTAAAAATTATTTACCGAACCATTGTAAATTAGGGTCTGACTCTATTAAACTTAGAAATTGTGAGGAGATTTATGAGTAATAGTTCGCAAAAATGGGTTATAAGCTTTAAGCAGTTAGGGATAATTATTATTTCGTTTGTTTTTGGGGTTATTGCTGCATTGTTGCTTTCTAACTCTCAGGTAAGCACAGTTACAAATTTTACCACAACTGAACTGATTGGATTTGTTCTTTCTGTGATTTTATCTGGGGCATCAATAGTTTTGGCGATTGCAGCTATAGCTCTAGGAAAATCATCTGAGCAGGTATTGATTAGTAGAAGTGATGAGAGTATTCGTCTTCAAAATGAAGTTTTTACAAGAACGACAGATGCTTTGCAAAATATTAAGTCTTCTACTGGTGTAACTGAAAAAAGACTCGAAGATGTTATTTCCGGTAGGGCAGGAGATTTTTCCAAAAAAATAGCAAGGATAGTTAATGATGAATCCAAAGAAGGACCGTTAGATGTAGATGAGCTCGAAGAGAAGATAAGAAGCTCAATTCTTGAGAATTCGAAACAAACTGAAGGTGAGGATGTTAAGAAAAAAAGATTGGAAATACGAAAAAAAAGAAGAGAAAGATCGAAAACATATGAATGTTTTCACAATAATTTTCTTTATTCTCTCATAAACAAACTTGGCGCTAAAATTCTGAGGCTTGAATCTAGCTCACCTTTAAAAAAGACCACACAAAAGTATGCCGTGTATGATGCTGTTTTTGAGGTAAATGGGCAAATGTTGGCGGTATCTACATTTGCCCCGCCTGTAGATGATGAAGAAGTGAAATATCTTCACAATGAGTTAAACACTGTTACGACTCGTCTGGCAGGTGGAATGGAAGAAAATGGTATTGACAAACTTTTTTTAGTCTTCTTTGAACAAAGAGAAGATTCTGAATATATGCAGAAAGCAAGAGAATATATTTCGCCATTTAGAGAAAATTTAGTATCAAAAATTAATATAACTGGAGTACACTATGATAGTGTGGATGAGTGGGTAAACAAATTTCAACTGTAATGATTCAAGCCTGTCTTCTCCTCTCCATTTTTTAAAACGTGTTCATACTTGCGGGTCATTAATTTATTCTTCGTTGTTTTAGTTGACAATGTCGCATAACAGATCTTATGTAAAATGAAAAAGAAATCACCTCAGCACATTATTTTCGCTTTACTAGTTATAATTGCTTCCTTTTCATTTATTTGCCATAAACTATTTCAGTATTTTGAAATGAAATCCGTTGAGTCTTGGCCTACAATTTTAGGTGATATTGTTAAGATCGAAATGTATAGCGAGGTTTCAAGGGGAGGAAACGGTGGGAAAAGTCAATTTTTATCGACAAAATATTTATGGTTCATGTTGGATTCCGAGGTCTTTTTTACGGCCAGCAAGACAACTTGTTGATTTTACCTATCAAGATAGGATCGCTGGAAATCCTGCGTGACCCTCAATGAATAATTACTGATTTAAGGTGGTTTCGTAAATTTTGCTTTCTGATGTCTCAATAAGCCCCTGCAGCAGAGGCATGAGCCAAAAAGTATGTCTATCAGGAAAATTTTATTAAAAACAGAAACCTTGTACTATCACTGCGCGATAGGATCTCCACAATCAAAACCTTGCCAACACCTCATACAAAGTATCCCGCTCAACCGGCTCCCGACCAGCCTCCTTAATCAAACGAATCAAAGTATTATGCCCAAGATCCTGCTCGCTTTCCCCGCCCGCCATCCGGGTAATAATCTCCTCCTTAACCGTGCCGTCCATATCATCCGCCCCGAACGAAAGAGCAACCTGAGCCAGCTTCGGCCCGATCATCACCCAATACGCCTTGATATGCGGAAAATTATCCAGCATGAGCCGCGCCACAGCGATATTTTTCAAATCCTCCATACCCGTAGTTCGAGACAGGGTGGACATTGCCGTATTTTTAGGATGAAAGGCCAGGGGAATATAGGTCAGGAAACCACCGGTTTCGTCCTGCGCCCGCCGCAGAGCGTCAAGATGCTCTAACCGCTCGTCAATGGTCTCGATATGCCCGTAGAGCATGGTGGCGTTGGTTTTCAAACCATGCCGATGCGCCGTCTTAGCCACCCGCAACCAACCCTCGCCGTCCAGTTTCTCTGGGCAGGTGATTTCACGAATACGAGGATTGAACACCTCGGCTCCGCCGCCGGGGATCGACCCCAAACCAGCCTTTTTCAGTTCATCCAGCGTATCGCCCACAGCCTGGTCGCTCAAATCAGCAAGATGCTGAATTTCCACACAGGTGAATGCCTGGATATGGACATCAGGCCGAACCTCTTTTATGCCACGCAGGGCCTCAAGATAATATGAGTAGGGCAGATCAGGGTGAATGCCACCCACCATGTGAATCTCGGTGATCGGCTCGTCAAGCCGCTGCCGCACCTTATCCTTGATCTCCTCAATGCTCATTTCATACGCCTGCTCATGCCCTTTTTCTTTGCCAAATGCGCAAAACTTGCAGAGATTGGTGCAGATGTTTGAATAATTGATGTGCTGGTTATAGATAAAGAAGGCCTGATTGCCATTTTTTCGATTCCTGACAATATTAGCGAGATAGCCTACAGCTAAAATATCATGACACGCAAAAAGGCGTTTACCGTCTTCTAAGGAAAGTCGCTCTTCAGCTTTGACCTTAACGAGAATATCAGCAAGACCAGCTTGTTCTATGAATGTATCCATGAGAAATAAATCCAACGCAAAAAAAAAGGCGGACAGGAGTCGCTCTCGACTCCATACCCGCCTGATGAAAAAAAGAAAAATTATCCAGATTTCCTTTTAAAAACGAAGACGCAAACCGCCTCCAAATCTGCCATAAGTGGGCAAATCTTCTATCTCGTCAAACGCTGAACGGGCTTCTAAGAAAAGTGAGGTGTTGAACTCGTTCCGTTTTCCAGAAACCTGAGTGCCGATTTGAAGGATCATATCCAAATCATCGTCGTTAGAGTCGTTAACAAGGTCGGAATCAATATTTAATGGGATCCAGCCGCCGATACCAAATCCAAAAAATACCGGCATCCAATCTTCCACGGCTGGTAGAAAGAACATGTTGTATTGAAAGAGTAAATCAACCGCAATCGTCTCTGCTCCCCTCGCTGTGTCGCTGGTATCCACATTCGCAGCACCGCCTATCATCGTGAGGAAGGAAGCATTTGGGCTAAAAATATATTCCATGCCAAACCTGCCAAAACCGTAATGAACGGGATCAGCGGGATCAGTCAGAGGCTGCTGTAAATATCCTAAATCAACAACAAAGCGAACAGGGGATGTGTCAGTCGGACAACATTTCGGAACTTCCACAACTCTTTCTGGTCCGGGAACATTTACAATTCTTTCTGGGCCGGGAACCCTTACTTCCTTAACAACTTCTCTCACAGGTCCGGGAACTCTTACAATTCTTTCCGGGCCGGGAACCTTTACGTTCCTGATAACTTCTCTCACAGGTCCGGGAACATTTACAATTCTTTCAGGGCCGGGAACATTTACGTTCCTGATAACTTCTCTCACAGGGCCGGGAACATTTACGTTCCTGATAACTTCTCTCACAGGTCCGGGAACATTTACAATTCTTTCCGGGCCGGGAACTTTTACGTTCCTGATAACTTCTCTCACAGGTCCGGGAACATTTACAATTCTTTCCGG
>CBDTVG010000271.1:0-3664 GCA_965363745.1 uncultured Candidatus Electrothrix sp.
AATTTGACCGATATGGAGACCTGTTACAAAGTTTTTCGCAGTGAAGTGGTGCGTGATCTTGTTATTAAAGAAAATCGTTTTGGTTTTGAGCCTGAAATAACAGCGAAAATATCCAAGTCCGGCTGGCGCATTTATGAGGTGGGAATTTCTTATAGCGGACGAACCTATGCTGAAGGAAAAAAAATAGGTATCAAGGATGGTTTTCGGGCTTTGTACTGTATTATCAAATACTGTTTTTTTGCTTCTGAAACATCCAGAATGTAAGCAAGAGGGGTAAGCAAAGGTGGCAATGCATAAAACCGCTGTCATTATCGTCACTCATAATTCTCAAACTGTTCTTACCCGTTGCCTGCAAGCTCTTGACCGGCAGACCGTCCCAGTCCCCCCTGATGCGGTTGTGCTGGTGGACTCCGGCTCCGCTGATAGCGACTATTTAAAACCGTATCAGAATCGTGCCGGAACCACTGTTTACTTAGAGGAAAATATAGGTTTTAGCCGAGCTAATAATATTGGTTATGGAGCTGTCGCTCAGGATGTTCAGGATATTCAGGGTGTCGATCAGGGTGTCGATTTTGTTCTTTTTCTCAACCCGGATGCCTTTCTTGCACCGAACAGTATTGAGCTGGCCCTTGCCTTTCTCACTCAGGGTGAGAACCGAAATGTCGGTTGTATAGGAGGTCGTTTATTAGGCTTTGACAACGACGGCGGGAAAGCCACTGGTCACTTGGATTCTACCGGTGTGTTCAGAAAATGGTATGGTCGCTGGTATGACCGAAGTCAGGGAGACATGGATAACGGACAGCACCTGTGCCAAGAAGATGTTCCGGCAATTTGCGGGGCTTTTCTTTTTTGTAGGAAAATCATGTTGGATCAGATAGCTCTGACACGGGAAAACAGCAAGGCGGTCTTTGATCCAGATTTTTTCCTCTATAAGGAGGATATTGAACTCTGCCTAAGGGCTAAGAAAGCTGACTGGCGTATCATCTACCTGCCGGAGATCATCGTTCAACATTGCCGAGGTTGGCAAAAAGATCGCCAAGACATCTCGCATCAGTTGCGCATGACTGCGGCGGAAAGCGAGCTCTTGCTCTACCGAAAACATCCCTCTCCTTATCTGCTTTGGGCTTTGGCCAAATACCTGCTGGTGCGTTGGCTACGGATTTGAATATGAAGGAAAATCTGACAATATCCCTGATAATTCCTACTTGGAATGGCGAACAATGGCTGGATTCTCTGCTCTTCATGTTGGAGCGACAGACCCTTGTGCCCGATGAAATTTTGCTTGTGGATTCCGGTTCCAACGATGCAACCTGTGATATCATCAAGCGGCATATTGCCGAGCATACCTTTATTCGCCTGTTGGAAATTCAACAGCGGGATTTTGATCACGGCGGCACCCGCACCTTGGCCGCCAAGCAGACTACCGGCGATATTTTGGTGTATATGACCCAGGATGCGATTCCCGCAAGCAAGGATGCCCTCGCCCTCCTCATCGAACCCTTTAGCGACAATGAAAAAATAGCCGCATCCTACGGCAGACAACTTCCGGTAACGGATGCGACTTTTTTCGGGGAGCATCTCCGGCGATTTAATTATCCTGAGCAGTCCCAAGTCCGCTGTCAGGAGGACTTGGACAAATTCGGTTTCAAGATCATCTTTATTTCCAATTCCTTTGCCGCTTGGCGACGGGATTCGCTGGCGGCTCAAGGTTTTTTTAACGAACAGCTGCTTTTCGGAGAAGACACGGTGGCACTGGCAAAATTGCTTAAAAATGGTTATAATGTCGCCTATGTCAGTGCGGCGGTTGTGTACCACTCCCATAACTATTCAATAGGACAAGATTTCAAACGCTATTTTGATATCGGAGTCCTGCATGACGATCAACAGGAGCTGATGTTGCGCTTCGGTGGGCCTACCGGAGCTGGCAAAAAATATGTTCGTTCAGCATTGGTCCTGCTCAAGGAACGAAAAAAATATGCGCTGCTTCCAGAATTTTTCCTGCGCAATGCGGGAAAATTTATCGCTTATAAACTGGGCAGACGACACAGGTTGTTGCCCCGCAACTGGTCAAGGCGTTTGAGTATGCATCCCGGATGGTGGGCCTGATGGCCCCTGTACTTTCATGGAATCTGCGTCAGCGTAGTTCCCTTATCTATAAGTTGCTCCTCATTTTGGACTGCTCTTTAGTCTGCGGCTTTTTATGGTTGTTGCTGCTTGCCTATAAGGTTCCTTGGAGCCGTTATTATACGTGGCTGGAACTGGTCGTTTTTGCGACCTGCGTGGTCAGCTTTCAATATTTTCAGCTCTATCGATCTTGGCGGGGCTGGAAGCTCTATCTCGAATATCTGGTTATTTTAAAAGCATGGTCAGCAGTTGTCGGTTTTCTGCTCTTTTATTTTTTTATTTTCAAGATTTCTGAAGGCTATTCAAGATTTGTCTTTATCCTCTGGTCATTGACCACTCCGTTTCTGATATTCTCTTCCCATCTCATAGTTCGTAAGTTTCTGCGTCATTACCGGGCGCAGGGAAAAAATATTCGGCATGCAGTGATCGTCGGAGCCGGTGAACTCGGCATCAGAATGGCCATGCAGACGGAGGCTATTCCCTGGGCGGGTATTGAAATTGTCGGCTTTTTTGATGACAAGCTGAAACGGGAAGGCTTGGCTGTGCTTAATAAACCTCTGTTAGGCAGTATTCATGAACTGCATGAATATTTGACAATTCATGATATTGATTATGTTTATGTAGCTCTGCCTATGCGGGCGGAACGCAAGATTTTCTGGATACTCCGGGAGTGTCGGGATCTCGGTGCGCAGATTTATCTTGTCCCTGACCTTTATATATTCGGCCTTCACCATGCCGAAATTCAGTCTATCGGCGAGATGCTGGTTCTCAGCTTTAATCCGGCTTCCGGTTGGAAGCGATCCTTTGATCTCGGTTTCTCCCTTCTTATTCTTCTGCTAACCTTTCCCTTTATGTTACTGATCATACTGTTGATTAAGTTTGACAGCAAAGGGCCAATTTTTTATCGGCACAGCCGAATCATGGCGACCGGACGGGAGTTTGAATGCCTGAAGTTCAGAACCATGGTGCTGGATGCGGATGAAAAGCTGAAGAGTTTATTGCGAGATGATCTGGCTTTGGCTAAAGAATGGAATAAAAATTTCAAGCTGAAGAAAGACCCACGGGTCACTAGGTTGGGCCATTTTCTCCGGCGCACCAGTCTTGATGAATTCCCCCAGTTTATCAACGTGCTCAAGGGTGAGATGAGTGTGGTCGGTGCCAGACCCATTGTGGGTAAAGAGCTGGAGGATTACTACAAGGGCAACGGTGAGCAGAGCGCAGGTCGTTATGTCTCCATGAAGCCGGGGATTACCGGGCCGTGGCAGGTGACGAAACGCAGTGATGTGGAAGACTATCAGGAACGGGTGGAGCTTGATGACTGGTATGTGCTGAACTATTCGCCAGCCTGTGATATTAAAATTATCCTCAAGACTGTTCGTTGCATGATCAGCGGTAGGGGAGCGTATTAATTTTTTTTATTTCCACAGTCAGAAACAATATTGACAATCAGATTGTTTCACGGCAAGTTGCCTCTGTGTGTACAACAAGGTTTGCAACAGTTGATCAAATAACTATAAATAGTTTATGAAATCAAAAATAT
>CBDTVG010000272.1:0-3659 GCA_965363745.1 uncultured Candidatus Electrothrix sp.
AAAAAGCACCGCCCGCAGCACTGAAAAGTAGTTGAGCGGGGTGCCGCTTTTTGTTAAAGTGTCAATTTTGACATCTTGTATCTATGTAGTCAGCAGTTGTCCACCAGTTTATTCGGCGGACAATTTTTTTTCAGAGACCGTTTAAGGAGGATGTATGAAGGTTCTGGTCATTGGTTCCGGCGGCAGGGAACACGCCTTGGTTTGGAAATTGAGCCAGTCGGAAAAGGTGAAGTCCATTTGTTGTGCGCCCGGCAATGCCGGAATAAAAAAACTGGCCACCTGCGTCAAAATTAAGGCGAATGATATTAAAGGGCTGCTTGAATACGCCAAAAAGGAAAATGTTGACCTCACTGTGGTTGGCCCGGAAGACGCTCTGGCCGGTGGCATCGTAGATCGTTTTGAGGAAGCAGGCCTGCGTATTTTTGGCCCGACCTCGGCTGCTGCCAAGCTGGAAAGTAGCAAAGTGTTCTGCAAGGAGTTTCTCAAAAAATACAATATTCCGAGCGCGGAATACAAGGTTTTCAACAAGGCAGGTCCTGCCAAAAAATACATTGACGAAATCGGTGCGCCCTGTGTGGTCAAGGCTGACGGACTCGCAGCCGGCAAAGGAGTCATCGTCTGTCAGACGGAAGATGAGGCCAAAGATTCCGTTGACCTGATGATGAAAGAAAACGCCTTCGGTGATGCGGGCAACACGGTTGTTGTTGAACAGTTTCTCACCGGTGAAGAGGCTTCATTCATCGCTTTTGTTGACGGCGAGACAGTCCTCCCACTGCCCTCTTCACAAGATCACAAAGCCGTTTTTGAAGGTGATCGAGGCCCAAATACCGGGGGCATGGGAGCCTATTCACCGGCCCCGGTCATGGATAACGGCATGGGTATGCGGGTGCTGAACGAGGTGATGCTGCCCACGATTCGAGGGATGGCCGAAGAAGGCCGACCCTTTAAGGGCATGCTCTATGCGGGAATGATGATTGACGGAGATGAGATCAATGTACTGGAGTTCAACTGTCGTTTTGGCGACCCTGAATGCCAGCCTCTGCTTATGCGGCTCCAGACGGATCTCGTTGATATTCTCGAAAAGGCGATTGACGGCACCTTGGAAGACCTTGAACTTGAGATTGACCCTAGGCCAGCTATCTGCGTGGTCATGGCCTCTGAAGGTTATCCGGGTGCCTATAAAACTGGTAGAGCGATCACCGGCTTGGTCAACGTTTCTAAAATCAAAGATGTGATGATTTTTCATGCCGGAACAGCCATTGAAAACCGAAGAACAGTCACGTCCGGCGGCAGGGTGTTGGGAGTGACCGCTATGGACACCACGGTCAGCAAGGCTATAGAACGGGCCTACAAGGCGGTGGATAAAATCAAGTGGAACGGAAGCTATTTCCGCAGAGATATAGGACATCGTGCCATCTCGCATTTACAAAAAAAATCAGGGCCGCTGGTAGGCGTGGTTATGGGCTCGGATTCAGACCTTCCTATCATGCGGGCGGCAACGGATTTTCTGAACTCCATGGGCATTAAAAACGAGATCACTATATCCTCGGCCCATCGTACCCCGGAACAAGCTACGGAATACGCTAAGACTGCGGCGAAACGAGGTCTGAAAATCATCATCGCCGGTGCCGGAATGGCGGCTCATCTTGCCGGGGTGCTGGCCGCCCACACCACGTTACCGGTCATCGGTGTGCCTATTGACGCGTCATCATTGAACGGGCTGGATGCCTTACTCTCAACCGTGCAAATGCCTCCGGGGATTCCGGTCGGCACCATGGGAATCGGCAAAGCAGGTGCAAAAAACGCTGCTGTTTTCGCAGCCAGAATCCTTGCGACGTGCAACCCCGACTTGACAGCCGCCCTTAAACAACACAGTCGTGATATGGCGGACCAGGTCGCAGAGAAAAATAAAGCCCTCACCAATGGATAGAGAGCCGGACTCCGGCATCAGGGAGGCGGTCAGGTTGCTGCGACAAGGCGGCCTGATCGCTTTTCCCACGGAAACCTATTACGGCCTAGGTGTTGACCCGTTCAACGTCGAGGCCCTGCAACGATTATTCGCTGTTAAACAACGCCCACCGGATAAGGCCGTCCTCGTTTTGACCCCCGGACAATCGCAGTTGCACTTGCTGGCCGCAGAGGCACCTATTATTTTTACACAACTCATGGCCGCATTCTGGCCCGGCCCGCTTACCTTAGTTTTTCCGGCCCTTTCCGACCTACCTGAACTACTCACCGGAGGCACAGGAACTGTCGGCATCCGGCAGACACCGCAACCTCTCGCCGCCCGCCTGCTTCACGAATTTGCAGCCCCAATAACCGCGACCAGCGCCAACCGTTCCGGTGCGGCTCCCGCGACAACTGCCGCAGAGGTTCGGGAAATCTTCGGGAAGGAAATTGATTTTGTCCTTGACGGCGGCACTAGTCCCGGTGGTGTGGGATCGACCTTAGTCGGCTGTGATCAGGAGTGGGAGCTTTGTTGCCTTCGTGCAGGTCGGATTGCGTTTGCGGATGTGCTTAAAGCTGTCTCCGCTGTCGGGTAGGTCTCAAACAACTGAGGGGGAAGGGAATATGAGCAGGACTCGATTACCCTTGACCCCAATTACCCATTATTTTTTAAACAGGTCGCTATGCGTACCTATTCTTTCTAGTCGCAGGGACTCGTCGTCCACGGTATAAATCAGAAGCCAGTCCGGTTCGATATGGCAGTCACGGGAATTCTTCCAGTTTCCGGTCAGGGCATGATCCCTGTGCCTCGGCTCAAGCGGTTCATCCTTTGCAAGAAGAGAAACAACCCGTTTGAGTTTGTCCAGATCCTTTCCCCGTTTGGCGATCCGTTTCAAATCTCTTGAAAACTGGCGTGTCTGAGCAACCTTTCTCATGAAGGCCAAGTTTCAAACATCTCGTCAAGGCTGTCAAATTTTTCCACCTCCTCGCCCCGCCTGCTCTTCTCCAAGGTTTCGGCAGTGCATTTATTTGGTATTTTCACAGGAAAAGGCAGTCCGTTACCGAGGCATATTTGGCGATAGAATATCCGTATGGCCTCGGTGGGGGTTATTCCAAGTCGGCGGAGAACCTCTTCGGCTTTTGCTTTGGTGTCCGGCTCAATGCGAGCATGTATTGTTGCAGTTTTCATAGTAACTATACTGTAGCACTTCTGCATCACAGAGGCAAGGCCACATATGATGGGCAGAGGGTGTGTGGATGCGGCCTACATGACTGCCGGGATGATGACGTAACCGGTCGGTCGCAAAAAGGTCTGTCCCCTATTTCTCTAAGCGTGGAGAAAAAACAATTGCAGCCAGCAGTCCAAAATAAATCAGGAGGAAAGGAGCAAGGCATGCCCAACCGGCAGTGCTCATTGTAGAAGAGCCTCCGGCACCACCATTGCAGGAGAAGGCCACAAAGAGGAGGAGGATGCTTCCAAACAACAGCACAAATATAAAGATTACTATTCTGACAACAAGAGAACTGTTTTGCGGAGGATCTCCCTGAGATTTTTCTTTTCCTGTACTTGATTCAAATTCGGTTGACATTGCGACGTACCTCTGATGCTATTGATATTTTTTCTGTTCACTTTGAGAGTTAATAAGGGACAGCCCCCTATTTATTACACAACTGCTGACAAGGATATGCACACACGTTACCTTTTCAGTATT
>CBDTVG010000273.1:0-3657 GCA_965363745.1 uncultured Candidatus Electrothrix sp.
CGCCCCGCACCGCCATATCTCCAGGCTGCCGCACCAATTCACAGAGCTGGTAGCCCGCATTTGTTAAAGATGCGATCAACTCGTCCCGGTCTGTTTCCTCACCGGCCATGACCAGTTCACAGTTTTTGCTCAATACCTGCTTAGGTAAAACCCGCCGCAAAACAGCCTCGGCTGAGGCCAGAACGATACAGGGCTGAGCTCGTTCTTGTAAGAAATAGAGGGTGGACAGGCGGGCCGCCACCGTGGCCGGATCTGGAGTGAGTTGAGTATAAGGAGCGATTTCAAAGGCGGGATAGGTGAGCACCGGAACATCGGTAAACAGGGTGATATCCCTGGCCAAGGACTCAAGCAACTCATCAGCGGGAACAATGCAGCACAGGGTACGTTTATGCATTTCCTGCAACCGAGCGGCGAACAGGGCCGCGCTGCCGCCGTACAGGCCGCAGATCTCGATTTTCTTTCCTTTTTCCCGCTGTCCTTCCTTGCCGGACAGCTGTTTACAGATTGACAGCATGATACCTGTTTTACTAAAATTTATAGACTACCATCCAAGGCTTGTACAATACGCCCGACTGAACATCAGGATACCGGCTCCTATCCCGATAAGCAACGGAAAAATCCCGATAACGTAACGCTTTACGGAATACGGTTTGCGCAGGATCATCTTTATGGACAACACGAGTAGCAGGGGGACGAGCAGGTACTGGAGCAGACCGAATGATGAAACCACCCCCTTGAGGTTGTTGTTCGCCTGTGCTTTTTTGATATCCTGATGCATTTGAAGCTCTTCGGCTGGTGTCAACGGACGATCTTCGGGTATTCCATAGTGAAAAGGGCTGCAGATCATGCGCCAACTCCGTTCATTTGTACAGGGGGAATCACGCCACTCAACCACACCCTGTTCAGGGTCATTGTTGCGATACTCCTGATTCGGCAGCAACCCGCCCGCCTGTATATTCAGGTGTTCTATCTCTCCGGCCACAAGCAGGACGAACAGCGCAAGGAGGTAGGTGAAGAACTTCAGTTTGTTGCGAATAATCTTCATTAGCGGTCTGCTCCTCCCGCTTCCGCCCGTCCCGTGCAACAGAGCCACTGGCTGTATTTTTCATTCAAATCGCTCATCCTGAAGACGGTATTGTTCTTCCCGTTTCTGCTCGGATTCTCTCTTTGTCTTGATTTTCTCCTGCAAGTCAACATATTGATTTTTGGCCCAATTTCGCACAGTCTCATTTTTGTGTTCGTAGAATTCCTGCAAAAGACCAGCTCGCTTCTCCATTATATCCGCCAGTGAACCGCCCCAACGTCTTGGCCATATTGCACCTGCAAAATGTTTAAGAACAGATTTCACATCAGGAGCCTTTTCAATTATGCTGAAGACGATGGGCTTCCACTCCAGTTGTTTTGTTTCTTTTGAAAAGGAACAACGGGTTATAACTGAAGCGGCTATCGGGTAGCGTTTTTCTGAATCAACTGCACACCAAGAGAGAAGCACGTCATCTGGGATTTGATCCAGAAGAGTATTATGCTCATTTCTAAAGAAATTTTTGCATTTATATTCTTCAACTTTGTCATCGCCAAGAAACGCATCAAGAAACAGCTTAGGATATATTCGTGCAAAAATATTTAGTAAATCTGGATACTCAATATTATAAATTTGATATTCAAAAATTGTTTCCGCAAGTCGACAGATTATTTTTTTAGCTACTGGAACACCGTCAACCCCTTTAAGACTTACATTGGCTACAGCTGTTAATCTATGATCATCAGAGCCTTGCCCTTGGCTATATTTATCCATTTTAAATGGATAGATACAGAGAGTATTTCTCGACACTTCCACCAACTTTGCTGAATACTCTCTTTTTCGTTCATAGAATCTCATATTAAGAATTTCAAGAACAACATCAAGACCATTTTCCTTTGAAAGCATCTTTCTCAGGAGTTCAGCAAGATCATCATCGTTGATGGATTCATGAGCACAGCCCCAAGCAAGACATTCAAAACGGTCTATTCGCGCCTTTCCAATATCCAAGGCTTGATGCAAACGTTCCACACCTCGTTGATCAATCGTTGATATCGTTTGAAAAATAGGCAGCCATTCACCCATAAAATCATCTTTTACGATCTCATCAAGCAACTTATTGTATAATGGGAGATCATTTCCAGCGCATAAGGAGAGAAATCCCATAAAAATAGAATTTTGGCGTTTTTCAGGAGCTGTTTTTGCAAGCTCCGCATGCAATTTTCGAAAGAGTTCTATTCTGTCGCTGCATCCATCCGCCAGACCTCTGCCGAAATAATACAGTCTTCTGTTATGCTCCGCAGAAACGAGTTCCGGTAAAAGGATATTCAACACATCAGGACATTGCGCAACCTTTATGCCTATTTCTACAGTTTCCGTTTCCTCTTCGGTTCTGTTATCGTAAATATCAAAATGATACGAAAAAGCATACGTTCTCGCAAGTTCGAGAAGATCAATAGGTTCCAAGTGCTTTGCCAACGAATCAAGCCTGTCCTTGCTTTCTTGAGTAAACGATTTTTTCTCGCGCCGGATAATTCCACGTACTACAAGCCATCCTTCGTTCCAAGGCGTTTGTGCATGTAATTTTTTGGCCGCCTTTTCCACTGCATCAAAAGCCTGTGCGTTTATCCAGATATCTCCAAGTGTTACAGCCAACAACTTTCTTACTTTTTCAGCAAGTTGCTGCCCCGATAAAGCAAGATTTACACAAATATCTATAAATGTTTCAAACCATCGAACAACATCTTCATGTGTTCCGGGCTGATAGCCATAATTCCTGCGTCTGGCCCCAAAACTAAACTCTTGCATCGCTCCGAAATGCCCTGCCTCCAATGCAGCTTCAAGGAAATAAAATCCGAGTTCCTGCTTATGTTGTTCCTGAGAGAACGTTAACTCTTCTATAATTTTCAATCGCTCCTCAACCGAAGCATGAGTTCCTGAAAAATAGAGATAAAAAAAAGATCGGAAGATGTCACAATATTGACGGCTACTGCTCGCTTCATTTTGCCATTCCAACAGAACAACTCGACATAACAAACGGGCACAGCGCTCGAACAACTCGGGCTCATAGGCCAATTTCTGAAGCAAATCAACAAACCTGCTCTGATGCTTCGCAAAAACTTCTTCAGTCTCCTGTGTAGCACGTTCAATGGCCGCAAGAGTTTTTGCCGGAGAAACCGGAGCAATATTGACAAAGACCTCCATGCCAGAATCGCTCAGATTGCTGACGTACTTCCCTATCCATCCCTCCGGTTCAAGCCACGCCTCAACGACCTTAACCACCTCATCACAATCGTGAAGATAGCCGAGACGACGGGTAAAAGATTTCATCAATCGTTCTGGAGCCCCCTCGAATTTAGGCACCAAGACATCTTTGGGAATGGATTCAAGCGCACGCCTTGCAAGCCAGTTGGCAATAGCCTGAGGCAATACAGCTCGCCACACACTGCGGGATTGGACAAGTTCCCGTTTTTTCAGCTTCTCCACATCCCGGTAAAGATCAGCGGCAGACTTATCTGCAAAAGATGCAAGAAATTGTAACTCAGACTGCTCAGAGGTGGTATCAGCACCTTCAAAGGAATAAACAAGGGAACAGATTTCAGCGGATCGCAACAAATTTTCATTCTGTTGCGGATCTC
>CBDTVG010000274.1:0-3651 GCA_965363745.1 uncultured Candidatus Electrothrix sp.
CGTCCAAAGGCGTATCCTCGTTTGACAGTACCAAGAAGACAAGCGGTGTAAATCGGTCCTCCGCTTAAGGTCGTGCCATTAGTAGATACGGGACATCTCTCTCAAGAGAATATTGAAGAATAACAGCTTGTTAAAAAATCGTTTTCAACGATCATACCTTAAATTTTTCCAGAACCAAGAGTATCATCATGATCACAAAAAAATCTGATAATAAACATGGTACACTGCTATATGTCACCATTTATTCGCTCCTTGTCGCCACATCTCTCTCCCTGACCGGCTGCGCAACCACAAAAGGCATGTTCAGCTCTTGGTCTTTTTTTGGCTCTGGGGAAGAAGAAAAAGAAGAGGTCGTTGAACCGGCTGCAACCCTTGTTGTTGGAGCTATGGATGCGTACAGGGTCGGCAAGTACAATACCGCTCTCGGCTTTTTTCAAAAAATAAAAGATCGCTATCCGTTCAGTCCTCAAGCCCTGCTGGCCGAATTAAAGTCAGCGGACTGTGAGTATTATAACGAAGACTATGAAAAGGCGAAAATGCTGTATAAGGAATTTGAGGAACAGCATCCCACCAACGAGGCTGTTCCCTATATCATGTTTCAGATCGGCATGTGTGACTTCTCCCGCACGGATCAACTTGACCGTGACCCAAGCGGGGCCCAGGACTCGATAAAATCCTTCTCCCGCTTGTTGCGTGCGTATCCTGATTCTCCATACACCAACGAGGCGAAATCAAGAATAAAGACGGCCCGTAATTTTATTGTCAATCATGAATATATGGTCGCTGTTTTTTATGTCCGCACCAAAAAATATAAGCAGGCACAACACCGCCTGAAATATCTTATAGCTATGTATCCTGACGCTTTCGTGATCCCGCAGGCGAAAAAATTGCAGGCCAGGTTGGAAGCCGGTGATCCGCCAAAATGGGGACTGGATAAATGGTTGCCTTCATGGAGTATGCCGGATTGGAGCCTAGAGGATATCGGTATTGGAAAGAAGACTGCGGACACTCAGGAATAGAACGAACTGTAGATTATTTTTCAGGATATTGATACATGGGGTTGCTGAATAGTGACAAAGTGCTTGATCTGCTCCTCAAGCAACGTTTAATTACCACGAAACAAAAGCAGTTTGTCCTTCGGAACAAAGAACGGCAGGCCCAGCAATTGACCAAACTTCAGGGCGGTCCAAAGCAGGCTGGTCGGGGATATCCTGACATGGTGGATATTCTCGCTTCTCTGAAATTGGAGATTCCCGGCAACCATAAGCAAAAAATCCTCACGGAAGAAATAATTATGCGTACCGTGAGCCGCGCCCTGCGTATCCCCTTTAAAAAACTGGATCCCCTTGAGCTGGACATTGAAATCGTCACCAAGACCATTCCCCGCTCTTTCGCCATCAATCACCTGATCCTGCCCTTTGAAATTTTCAATGGTATCTTACAGGTAGTTACCTACGACCCTGATAACAAAGCGGCCTTGGAGGATATCGAGCAGGTCAATCAAACCAAGGTCAACCCCTACCTCAGCACCCGCACTGACATCAAAAAAATTCTTTCTGAATTTTTTGGCTTTCAGCGGTCCATCACTGCTGCTGAAAATCAATTTTCCACCACCGGCGGCGGCTCAACTGTGGATATCGGCAATCTGGAGCAGTATGTCAAACTCTCCAGTGCTCAGGAACTCAGTTCCTCGGATCAGCATATCAAAAGCGCAGTCAATCACCTCTTTAACTATGCCTTAGAGCAACGTGCCAGTGATATCCATGTGGAACCCAAACGAGAAAATTGTCTGATTCGTTACCGGATTGACGGCGTTCTCCACACAATTTACAAATTGCCCAAGGCAGTTCATTCGGCACTAACCTCCCGCATTAAGGCCTTGGCCCGAATGGATATCGCTGAAAAACGCCGTCCCCAGGATGGCAGAATAAAAATCGGCCAGAAAGACGGCAAAGAGGCGGAGTTACGAGTTTCAACCATTCCGGTATCCTTCGGGGAAAAAACCGTCATGCGGATCTTGGACAGCGATGTTATTTTTCAGGATTTGGACAGCTTGGGTTTTTCCAAGCGGGACAAAGCCGTCTATAATTCCTTTATGACCGCGCCTCATGGCATTGTCCTCGTGACCGGCCCCACTGGAAGCGGTAAATCAACCACCCTGTATTCCACACTCAAGAAAATTGCCTCACCAGAAATCAATATTGTTACGGTTGAAGATCCGGTGGAGATGGTGCATGAGGACTTTAATCAAATCTCCGTGCAGCCGCAAATTGAGATCACCTTTTCCACTATCCTGCGCAACATTCTGCGCCAGGATCCTGATGTCATCATGATTGGTGAAATCAGAGATTTTGACACAGCCACCCATGCGGTTCAGGCCGCTTTGACAGGCCATCTGGTTTTTTCTACCCTCCATACCAACGATGCCGTCTCCACCATTATTCGCCTACAGGATCTCGGTCTGGAACCCTTTCTGATAGGCTCCACCATGCTCGGTGCCTTGGCCCAACGCCTTGTCCGCAAAATCTGTCCCCATTGTATTGAAGGGTACCAAGCGGATATTGAAGATCTGCAAAAAATGAGCTTTCCGGTCTCCGGCCAGGGTCAGATAGAGCTGAAACGTGGGAAAGGATGTAAGGAGTGCCGCAAAACTGGATATTCCGGGAGGATGGGAATTTTTGAAGTTTTTCCCATGTCGGATAAGATCAAAAAATTGGTATCAGATAAGGCAACGGATGCGGAACTGCGTCAGGTCGCCATTCGGGAGGGCATGACCACTTTGACGGAAGATGCCTGGCTGAAGGTGCGGAACGGCTTGACGACCGTGGAAGAGGCTTTGCGGGTTAGTGGGGCGACGTAGCGGGTGGCGCACCCCGGCTCTTGTAAAGCTGCCAATAATCGTTAACGAAACATCCAATGCCAAAAAATGAAATACCTGCCACCCAAATTGCAAAAAAGACAATAACTAACGACATAGAAACAGATATATGATACGGGGGAACAGTATGCGGGGGAACAGCATACGTTGCGATGAATGCGGGAATATTGATTAAAGCGAATGCTAACATACCGATAATGCTTTTTAGGAATATTTTTTCGGTGGTAAGTAGTCGTATTATTTTTGATATCAAATAGATTTGCCCTGCAATTTGCCCTAAAACAAGCAAAGGAGCTAATATGTAGCAAATGGAGGTCATTCCTTAGCTTCCGTAGCTGATGCCGTATAGGAGTTGCTGTAGATTATTCTTTGTGGGGCCGGCAGTTCGGCTGCCCCGATTTGTTACTGTGCGTTTTTTCCTGTAACAAAACCTACCTAACCATTGTTGAGATGATGATGGCTTTTTCAGAATTATTCGTCAAGGCCCAAAAAATCGTACGAACTGATCGACTCCGAATCAGGAATCATTACCTCATTGCAGGACTACCCCGCTTTTTTTTGCAGAAATATTATGCCCATTGGATGAAGTAACTATTTTCAAATATTGAAGATAAAACAGAGAATGGTTACTATGAAGATTTGGTAATGATAATTATTATTATAACTAATTGTTATTTTTATTTTTTCTTACAAATACGTTCAAAAATTGTATAATTAGTTCAATACCTTCGCCACTAAGCAGCCATTTTTTCTCTGTGAATCCGTCCAGGCAT
>CBDTVG010000275.1:0-3647 GCA_965363745.1 uncultured Candidatus Electrothrix sp.
CTTCAGGCCGGGCTGGTCAAGGATATGAAATACGGCTTAGCGATCAGCGCCCTGCTGGCCAGTCTGTTTTATGTCAGTCTGGCAATGTTTCTTTGGAACAAAGGCAATGAGCGGCTGCGACAGGGAATGCGCACCTTGACCGAAGCTTTTTTGGCCCTTGGAATCGTTTTTGTCACGCTAGCTGTGCCTCTGGCCCTGAGTGGCAGATGGACAGCGGTGACTTGGGCCATGGAAGGGACGGCCCTCATCTGGATCGGAGTACGGCAGCAGCGGTTGATTTCCCGTAATTTCGGAATTCTGTTGCAATTCGTTGCCGCCTTCTTTTTTCTGGCAGGAGGCCAGCTCGTTGATGAACGGATGATCCTGTTCAACGGCATCTGCCTTGGTTCACTCATCATCAGCCTGTCCGCCCTGTTCTCCTCTTGGTATCTGTATCAGGCTGATAATTTACGTACGTTTGAAAAATATCACCATTTTCCACTTTTCTTCTGGGGCATTATCTGGTGGTTTGGAGGCGGAATTAATGAACTGAATTACCAAGTTCCGTATTATTATCAGGATTACGCCGTCCTGTTTTTTATTGGGATGAGCTGCGCCGCCATGATGACCTTAGCAAGGCGTATCTCTTGGCCTTTGGCCGCTTGGCCCAGCCTCGGTCTGCTACCGATAATGGGTCTTGTAACTATGGATAAAATCGGCTGGAACGGCTTTTACGGCGGGCAACACCTGCTTGCTGATCGAGGTTGGCTGGCTTGGCCCGCAGTCTTCAGCCTGCTCTATTACTGTCTCTATTTCGGGCGAAAACAGCTGTACAATGGGCTGTTACAGCTTACCCATATCGGCGGTTATCTACTTGTCGTTCTGATGGTGACTTCGGAAGCCGCTTGGTTGGTTCACAGCTTAACCAGCGGGGTTGGGGCTTGGAATCTAATCATCTGGGGGTTGGTGCCAGCGGCCATACTCCGGCTCATGCAGAAAGATAGCCTGACTCGCTTTTGGCCCCTGTCTGATTATGCCGACCAGTATCAAGAACGAGGCGCAGCCGTCCTCGTCCTTTTGCTCTGGATTTGGTTGCTAAGGGGTTGTTTTGTCAGCCCCGGCGATGCTGCACCCCTCCCGTTTATTCCGATTTTCAATCCGCTGGAACTGAGTCAGCTTATTATTCTGCTCATGCTCTTTAGATGGATTCTTTTGCACCGAGATTATGTCACTTCTCTGATTCCGCTTCGGATATTTGCAGTAATTGGAGGTGTCACGGCATTTATCTGGCTCAATACGGCCTTGGCGCGCTCTGTGCATCAGCTGGCTGATGTCCCATTTTACCTTGATTACATGTTACATTCCCGTCTTTATCAAGCTGCTCTCTCCATTCTTTGGGGGCTACTTTCTTTGATCCTGATGATGATTGCTAAACGTAGAAAAAGCCGGACGATTTGGTTTATCGGTAGCATTTTGATCGGTGCCACTGTCTGCAAGCTGTTTTTAGCTGATCTGGCGAACAGTGGCACTGTTGAACGTATTGTCTCTTTTCTCGCTGTGGGCATATTGCTTATGCTGATCGGCTATTTTTCACCGTTGCCGCCAGCGCGAGATACTCTGGATACTCAGGAAAAATGAAAAACTTACTCTTGCTCACAGCCTGCGCCATCCTGCTTTCAGCTTTTTACGCAACGAACATATCCCAAGCAGGTGATGAGAAAAAGCCTTTGAATCGGGAGGATTTCGCCTATGGCATGGATGTGTCGGTTAACGGCAAAAGTGCTATTTACGGACTGCCCCTGCCCGCTCAGGTCTATCAGGGCTGCGCCAAGGCTGACCTCAGCGACCTGCGGGTCTTTAACGCCCGGAATATCGTGCCCCACCTTCTGCGGTCTCAAGTCAGCAGAAAAAACAAACGACCGGCCCAAGTATTGCCTTTTTTCCCTGTGCCCGGCCAGAATGAAGAAAGCCGTGATCTACCGCCAGATCTCCACATAGCCACTGACAGCCGAGGCACCATTATTGATATTCGTCAAACTGGTACAAAGGTAGCGGCGACGGTAGTTAGCTCCTATGTCGTTGACACATCTAACCTTGAGCACCAGACGGACTGGCTGGAGTTTTCCTGGTCGGGTCAGGGGGAACAATTTTCCACCTCTGTACGAGTGGACAGCAGCGATGATCTGAACAATTGGAACCCCTTGGTTCGTTCCGCCGCTTTGGCGGAACTCAGTTTTGGCGGACATCAACTGCTGCGCAAGCGGATCATGCTGCCGCAAGGCATTCTTCGTAAAACCTATCTGCTTATTTCCTGGCCCTTTGGCAAGGACGGGGTGATTCTGACCGCAATCAAGGCCGGATATGACAGGGAAGAGCAGGCTCGTCCCCGGAAGGTTCAGGCGTTGACAGGAAAATCTTTACCGGTTACGGAACAAGGGACATTACGTTATCATTATGACAGTAAAGGTTTTTTCCCTGTGGATCAGCTGAATGTTCACCTGCCTGAGCATAATTCACTGGCCCAGCTTTCTGTTTTTTCTAAAGCGAATGAGGAAGCGGCATGGCGGCTCCGGGCCTCCCTACTTGCTTATAGACTGACTGTTGACGGGGTCAATTTTGACAGTGGAAGAAAAAATATCAGCCTGAACAGAGACCGTTTCTGGCGGATAGAAACAGAGGATCTCGGCGGCGGAATTGATCAGGCTCCAATTTTGGAATTAGGTTGGCTGCCGGGACAGTTGGTTTTTATGGCGCAGGGAGACGAACCCTATACTCTGGTCTATGGCCGTGCCAGTCTGCAAGCGGCCCGTTATCAAGTGGATCGGCTGCTCAAGGCTGTTGATCCACTCAGTGAAAAAAAACTGGTCATGATCGCTCAGGCAGGGCCGCAAAAAATTATAGGGGGTCGGGGAATGCTTGAGCCAACCCGCGAAATTCCTTGGCGTCGCTGGCTGCTTTGGCTCGCCCTTGTCGCCGGGGTGCTGGTTGTTGGAACTATGGCGTTGAAGTTGTTCAGGGAGATGAACGGAAGACCGCCGGGAGATTCATCAGCGTCAAGCTAAGGGAATTTTGTACGAGAAAGGGAGATGGACAAAAAAACTGTTGCGAAAAACGGGGCGGGATGACGGTTTCCCATCTCCCCGCCCGAAAAAAGAACATTAACGTCGACGGTTCTTCATTTCAATCTCATAGGCGGTAAAGGTGTTGTCTGAATAATTACCTTCCACCTCAACATAAGAACCGATTGCGACTCTGTTATATTTCTGTTTTATCTGCGTGCGTGGAGTAACCAGAACCTCCCGACCGTTGACCAGCCATGTCCCATCAAGACCGGCTTCGGGCAATCCTTCGACCACGCCATAAAATTTAGAACCGCTCCTGCGAGAATCAGAACGGTACTCCCGGTTTTCCTCCACCTCAATTTCATAGGCAGTAAAGCTGTTTCCGTTTCGCCTGCCTTCCACTTCTACATATTTTCCTAGCCCGGTGCGACCATACTTTTCTTTGATCCTCGTGGTGTCGGATACGATCACCTCACGACCCTTTACGATCCAAATTCCTGTAAAGCCATTTTCAGGCATTTTCTCTATCACGCCGTAGATCTTATCCTCACTATTTCGATCATAATATCCTCTGGTTGATGAGCGGGAATCAGAACGGTACTCCCG
>CBDTVG010000276.1:0-3636 GCA_965363745.1 uncultured Candidatus Electrothrix sp.
CCCACACTCTTCCCTCCGGCTTGGGGCGCCGATGACCAGATACGTCCGGCCAAACGGGAAAAAGGTAGAGATTGCAACCAGACATGGCCGGGGCCCCGCAAAGTGGCGAAGAAAAAGCCCTCACCGCCGAAAACCGCTGATTTCACATTGCCGACATATTCAATGTCATAATTCACGGTCTGGGTCAGGGCTACAAGGCAGCCCGTGTCCACCCGCAAAGTTTCTCCGGCCTGCAACTGCCGTTCCACAATGGTTCCCCCGGCATGGACAAAGCAGTTGCCGTCCCCGTCAAGCTGCTGCATGATAAAGCCTTCGCCGCCGAACAGGGCCACGCCAATTTTTTTCTGAAAGGCCACCCCGATGGCCACACCTTTGGCCGCACAGAGGAAAGCGTCTTTCTGGCAGATAATCCTATTTCCGTACTGACTCAGATCAAGAGGAATAATTTTTCCCGGATAGGGTGAGGCGAAGGCGACCTTGCCCTTGCCTTGCCCGTTAAAGGTAAACATGGTGATAAAAAGACCTTCCCCAGTGATCAGCCGCTTGCCTGCTCCGAGCATTTTGTCAAAAAAACCGCCCGCTTGAGATGAGGCTGAACCGTCACCGAAGATCGTGTCCATTTTGATATTATCGCTCATGTACATCATACTTCCGGCCTCGGCCACCACACTTTCTTGGGGGTCAAGTTCGATTTCAACAAACTGCATTTCATGACCAAAAATTTCATAGTCAATCTCGTGCGCCTGCTGACCTGTCATCGGCGGCGGAGCCTGAACTACTGCGGCGGCTGTACCGGGTTGAACAAGCTCCTTCACCTGCTCGACAGGAAGCCAGTCAGCGAATCCGTCCCTCCAGATCATAGTGGACGGACTATACTGACCGGATTGCACACCGGCGATCATCTGTTCATGGGAAAAAGGCCCTGTTGTCTGACCGTTGACCGCAACATACCAATTGTACATAATATACACCTCATGGATATTTTATTTCAGCGTTCACTGCGTTGAATCGCCGTGTCACATTTGAAAACTGCTGGCTCCGCAACAGGATATCCGGTATTGTCTCAGATATGGACAAAAAAATCATACAAAAAATACAAAATATTATTGGTAAGGTTAATGTACTGACAACCGCTGAGGAATGTTCCTGCTACAGCTATGATGCTTCTGGTCAATATTTCATGCCAGATGCAGTTGTCCTGCCGGAAACAACAGAACAGGTTGCAGCTCTGTTGCAGCTTGCCGACAAGTACCGATTTCCGATCATTCCCCGAGGTGCGGGCAGCGGCACGACAGGGGGGGCATTGCCTGTTGCACGCGGTCTGGTGGTGGGGTTCAGCCGCATGAACCAAATTCTGGAGATTGATCCGGTCAATATGATTGCCGTGGTGGAACCGGGTGTCATCACAGGTGAACTGCGTACGGAGTTAAAAAAATACGGGCTGATGTATCCGCCTGATCCGGCCAGTTTAAAATTTTGCTCCATCGGGGGCAATGCCGCTGAATGCGCGGGCGGTCCCAGCGCGGTGAAATACGGAGTCACCCGTGATTATGTCATCGGGCTTGAGGTGGTGCTACCTACCGGAGAAATCATGAAAACCGGAGTGCGCACCGAAAAAGGAGTGGTGGGCTACGACCTAACCCGACTGTTTATCGGCTCCGAAGGCACCTTGGCAATATTCACCAAGCTGATTTTGCGTCTTCTGCCGCTCGCCGAAGCCAAGACGACCTTTCTGCTCAATTTTTCCTCTCTGGCTGAGGCGACCGGCCTGGTGGCCGAAATCTTATCCTCGGGACTCATGCCTTGCACCTTGGAATACATGGATAAAACCGCTGTTCAGGTTGTTCGTGATCGAATGGGAGCACCGCCGCCGGAAGGAACAGCCGCCCTGCTGTTGGTGGAATTTGACGGAAAAAAGACAGAGGTAGAAGAACAAAGCCAGCATTTTTCAAATTTTGTCCAGCAAAAAAAATGTACATTGCGTCAGGCGGTGGACGAAGAGGAAACCGAAGAACTCTGGCTGGCTCGACGCTCCATCGCTCCGGCCTCCCTCTCCCTTCGCCCCCATAAAATCGCTGAGGATGTAGTGGTTCCCCGCTCACGGATTCCGCAGCTAGTTGAGTTCACAGAGCAACTGTGTCACGACTTGGATTTACTTATTCTCACCTTCGGACATGCTGGTGACGGCAATATCCATGTCAACATCATGGTGAACAAACAGAATGAGCGAGAATACCAAAATGGACTCAAAGCGAAAGAGTTGCTTTTTCAATATGTTCTCAGCATCAACGGCACCCTCTCCGGTGAGCATGGAGTCGGTATCACCAAATCGGCCTTTCTGCCTTTGGAAATTGAAGAAAATGCCTTATCCGTCATGCGGCGATTGAAAAAATTATTTGATCCGCATAAC
Organism: uncultured Candidatus Electrothrix sp.; assembly: GCA_965363745.1. Classification (GTDB taxonomy): domain Bacteria; phylum Desulfobacterota; class Desulfobulbia; order Desulfobulbales; family Desulfobulbaceae; genus Electrothrix. The sequence continues at coordinate 2,411 of CBDTVG010000276.1, forward strand.
ATTCTTAATCCGGGAAAAATTTTTGAAGCCCCTTAACATTTGTAAGACTTTGCAAGTCTTTATATTTTCATAATATACGATATCTTGCATAAAATTGGTACCAGCCTGTTGTAAAAAAAAGATCAATCAATCTAGTGCTTCGTCATGACTAAGTTTTAGAATAGGGGTGCTCGATTTGTAACTGAAAATTAATCAGTTGCAATACAGTCAACCCTACTTTTTAAACTTTACAGAGCACTAGGTGCTGAGTTATATCTCAGGCGGTCAATTGACCGCACAGTTCGTTATTCCTGCCCCGAATCGCTCTCCCATTTCCTGATTTGCAAGTCCCCCGCCTCGAAAAAAAAATAAAAAAATACATGCAAAAACAGTTGACTGCGCCTGATGCAATAGGTCATCCTCTCATTTTACCCCTATGTTTTTCGTAATTGTCATTGAGATAACAGCAGATTAAATTCATGTTTGCAAATTGAGCTGCTGCTTCGGGACACCGACACTCCGCACGTCTCTTTGCAAGGTTCATAATTAACAAATACAGTAGCTCGTTTTATAGGCTTTTTTGGGAAAGGGCGATTTGAACATTTTCATTCTTCTTGTTCATTGCGGGACACATACCTTCTTAAGCTATGCAATAAAAGTATTTATAAATTAACCACTTGAACTGGTTAATTGAAAAAATAATTTGTCAACGTGCGGAGTGTCGGTTCCTTTATACTATTTTTCAAAATGCCAAGTTGTGCCAAGTCCGAGTTTACCGATTGGTTAGGAGCACACGGCAAACGCATGATTTTTGCTAAAAATTCAGAGGATTATTGCTGCCCCGTTGTCGCGCCAAGGTGCGGCGGCTTGTATGAAAGGTTCTGTGCAAGTCCGCTTGCGGGGTTTTGTGGGGGCTGGGAGAGAAAAAAATAACTATAGTCGTCCAACTTAGGTTTTTTCTGGCACGATTCGTGCCATTATCAGTTCAGCGGAAAAAGTCAACAGCTTTTCTGCGTCTTGCGATTTCAGGTATAGATAAGCAGCTATTTCATGCGGTTACATCTTGCTGGCCGGACTTGACAAGCAAGATGCATGCCAGAAAAAACCTAAGTTGGAGCAGTATACTTAATTAGAATTAATTATGCTCTGACCCCAATTATCTCTTTTGCTTGGACAGACTCTTCCTCCGGTAAAACCGATACTTTTTTTCTTATAAATAGTTATAAGTTGCACCTAATTAAAGGTGG
>CBDTVG010000277.1:0-3626 GCA_965363745.1 uncultured Candidatus Electrothrix sp.
TTATTGATAATATGATCAAAGAGGAATTTATTATGGTTTGAGCGGCGTATTTTTCGAGGGCAGGGGCGGCGGGGCCGCCGAAAAAATTATTTTTTCTGTTTCCTAGCGTACATAGCCGCTTCTATGCCAGCGATGCAGCCTTCACCTACAGCCTTGGCCATCTGATACGGAGGGCCGACAATGTCTCCGGCCGCATAAATACCCGGAATATTGGTTTCCATTTTGCGGTTGACATCAATATATTTAAAATATTCCGTATCCAGCTGAACACCGACATGGGTGGCCAGCTGAAGGGCACCTTTGGAGCCGAGTTCTATAAATACACCATCAACCTTGACCGTATCTCCTTCCATCAACAGGATTTCATCCACCTTATCCTTACCTATAATTTCCCGCACCCAGTCTCCTGCCCGCACCTCGACTGCACTCTTGTATAATTTTTCGAGCATGACCTCCGAGCCAGTGAGTTCTTTCGTCACCAAATAGACCTTGGCCGCATAATCAAGCAGGGTTAAAGCACCGTCGATGGCGGCACTTTGGTTGCCCACCACCATGACCGTGTCGCCTCGATAAAAATTAGCATCACAATCAACACAGTAGCTGACACCTCGCCCCCCAAGCTCTTTTTCGCCGGGAACAGAGAGTTTATTTTTAGAAACCCCCATGGAAAAAATCAGGGTACGGGTTTGAACAGAGCCGCCGCTTTCTAGTTCCAGCGAGAACAGTTCATTTTCTTCCTGAGCGATTTTAAGAACATCCTCAGCCAGCACCTCCGTGCCGAAGCGTTCAAGCTGGGCCATTCCGGCCCGCAGGAGATTTTTTCCGTCTGCAACGCCGCTGATGCAGGCATAATTTTCCACATGGGCAGGGTACAGGGCGCTGTTTTCAACCCGGCCTAAAAGTAGAACCCGGGTTTTTTTTCTGGTTGAGTGAATTGCGGCTTGAATACCAGCCGGACCTGCGCCGATAATAACAACATCATAGATCGCATCTGACATGAATTCCTCCTCTTGTCATTTCGGATATTTTTCTGTTTTTTATGGATGAAAATTTATACGCCGGAAAAACAGAAAATAATTAGCTTGATTTTATTCAGGGTTATGTACACTATATTCAGTTCAGGGTCGACATAATAATCAGAACCCGTTATAATCTTCATGAGTTTTTATGCGATAAACAGCGGATAAAGTCGCTCTGATTTTATTCGCTTGAATTTTTGAAAAAGTGTGTCGACAGGTATACTTCGGTTGCTGAAAAATGTTGCGGCGACAGGTTCCCTGCTTGTTGAGACAGCTTTTTATCGCGACGTACAGCCCAGAACTCGAACAGCGGTATTTATTTTCAATAAACATAATTTGATCAGAGCTGAATGATCTAATCAGTAGGAGTAAATTTGTGAATCTTTCTGTCTTCAGCATGATGTCTCATGCCGGTCTCTTGGTTAAGCTGGTTATGCTTGTCCTGCTTATTTTTTCCGTGGTGTCTTGGTGGATCATCATCGCCAAATATTTTCTCTTCAAACGGGCCCGCAAGGCTTCGGAAGAATTTCTCACTGATTTTTGGGAATCCAAAACGCTGAACAACGCCTATGAATCGGCCAAAGCATTCACGCTCAGTCCTGAAGCCGCAGTTTTTGTTTCCGGCTTTAATGAGCTTCGCAAACTCAGCGCATCCCGGAACGAACGGGTGCAAACCGAGACGCTACATGCGAAACTGGCTTCTATGGACAATCTCAACCGGGCTGTCCGCAAGGCCCAGCTTGTGGAAGCGGACAGGCTGGAGCGTTCTCTGGTTTTTTTGGCCACAACAGGAAGCGCTACCCCGTTTATCGGCCTTTTCGGCACAGTTTGGGGTATTTTGACCTCTTTTCAGGAAATCGGAGCGCGGGGTTCGGCCTCTCTCGCTGTTGTCGCCCCCGGTATTTCTGAAGCCTTGGTCGCCACTGCGGCCGGATTGGCCGTCGCAATTCCCGCTGTTGTTTTTTATAATTTTTATTCCAATAAATCGGCTGATTTTGAATCGGATGTTGAAAATTTTTCTTTTGATTTTCTTAACCTGATTGAACGTGATATGCTCTCAAGAGATTAAAATTTCGATTGACTTTTTTTGCTTATTCATTTTTGACAAAGCGATAATTTTTCTATGGGACCTTCCAGAAGTAGAGGCCGAAAAGGGCTGGTGGCGGAAATTAATGTGACTCCGCTTGTGGATGTTATGTTGGTGTTGCTGATTATTTTTATGGTCACCGCCCCTATGATGACACAGGGGATTGATATCAATCTGCCGAAAACGACATCCAAAGCGTTGAGACATGAGGGAGATCCCTTGATGGTGCGAATAGGAGCAAAGGGCGATGTTTATCTTGGCAAACAGAAACAGGACATTGATCTTCTCAGTATGCGGCTGGAGCTCGAAAAAATGTCGCCGGAAAAAAAGCAAGATACTATATATCTGCAAGCGGATGAACGAGTCCCCTATGGCGCAGTGGCACGGGTGATGGCTGAAATTAAACAAGCTGGTTTTGAGAAACTGGGCATGGTTACCTTGCCGGATGAAAAGGACAAGGGACAGGCTGAAAACATACAGTGAAAGAAAAAAGATGAACAACGGTTCACCCCATGATGCCTGGGAGGCTTTTTTAGAGCAACGGAAAAAGACACCGAAGAAGAAAGGCTCCTTTTGCATCGCTCTCACCCTTCATGCCGCTTTTTTCGCAGGCGTGTTTTTTTTACCTGACGCAGTTGAAACACCAATACAGGATGACGTTATAGATGTCAATCTGCTCGCTCTTCCTTCCCCTGTACCGCCAGCTTTGCTACGGTCGGGTTCGGTTTCTGGGACACAGGTGCAAAAACAGGAAAATCCGGTGCGGTCGAGCGAATCTGTTCAAAAAAAAAGGAGGCTTGAGTCGGCCTCTTTTGATGATTTTCCTGAAGCTGTGGAACCCGAATCTCTTTCTCCGAATATTTCGGAGCCGGAAATTCTTTCTGAATCGAATACACAGGTCAATCCGGTTTTACTCCGTCCTTTGAAACGAAAAATTAAAATTGCGAAAGATACTCGGCTGGCTGAAGCGAAAGAGCGGGAAAGAGAAGTTGAGGCTGAAGCTGTGGAACCCGAATCTCCTTCATTGAATATTTCGGAGCCGGAAATTCTTTCTGAATCGAATACACAGGTCAATCCGGTTTTACTCCGTCCTTTGAAACGAAAAATTAAAATTGCGAAAGATACTCGGCTGGCTGAGGCGAAAGAGCGGGAAAGAGAAGTTGAGGCCGAGGTGCTAGAGAAGGAGCGACTCGTTGTTCAGGAACAGCAGAAGAAAGCTGTTGAGGCTGGAAAAAAACTGGCTGAGCAGAGACGGGCTGACGAAAAAAGACGGGAAGAAATCGCTGTAGCTGAAAAAAAGTTAGCTGAACAGAAACGGGTCGACGAGAAACGACGGGAAAAAATCGCAGCAGCGGAAAAAAAGTTGACTGAAGAGAAACGGCGGGCGGAGATCACCGCTGCTGAAAAAAAGTTAGCTGAACAGAAACGGGCTGACGAAAAAAGACGGGAAGAAATCGCTGTAGCTGAAAAAAAGTTGACTGAAGAGAAACGGCGGGCGGAGATCACCGCTGCTGAAAAAA
>CBDTVG010000278.1:0-3611 GCA_965363745.1 uncultured Candidatus Electrothrix sp.
AGCATTCTGTCGGCCCTCGGCCGGAAGTGATCTGAAGCCACCAGTGTTTTTTCAGCATTTTCTTTTTCTGCTTCTTTTTTTATACGTCACGATAGGCTTGTATACGGCAATGATCTTGATAAGTCCTGCTGCACATAAATCCTCAACCACTGTATCTATATTTTTATATGCCTGTGGAGCCTCTTCATACAACAGGTCTTTATCTTCACAGATCACCCGGCTACCGAACTCTGTCCGCCGCAGATCATCAGGGGAAAATTTCTGTCGTAATCGCTGACGGCTACTGGAACGATTCCATTTCCGCCCAGCCCCGTGGGCAACGGAATAAAGAGCGCTTTCCGCTGATCCAATCGGTTGCACCAAGTAGCTGAATGCGCCTCTTGACCCTGGTATGACCAGCGGCCCACAATCGGCAGGAGCGGCCCCTTTCCTATGCAACCACATTTTTTCATTATTGATTTCTCTTGCGGCGATGATATTATGCGGCACATCAAGAATCGGCCTGCCTTCTGTTCTCAGAAGTTCAAAAAAACGAAGGGCGATAGTCGCCCTGTTCCCTTGCGCCCATTGTATCGCATGATCATGGGCTGTCAGATATTTTTTCGCTTCAACCGAAGTGTCATTTAAACCGGCGGCCTTAAAGGCATCAACATGCGTCCTGAGTATCGCCTCCCCCAACCCTCTTGAACCGCTGTGAACAAGTAATACCGGATAATTTTTTTCCAAACCAAGCTTGGAAAATGCGACCTCATCCTCCATCCTATCAACAATCTGCAACTCGGCAAAATGGTTTCCCCCGCCGATGGTTCCCAAAAACGGGTCGGCAGGCGAAGGTTCTATTTGGTATTCTTCTATTATCCCTTGGATCTCTCCTTGGAATTTTTCCTCAAGCCCTGTGAGTTTATCAGCCAGACACCCAGGTTTCAATTTTTTCTTTTTTAAGCCCGTCTGCCATAAGCCCATGCCGCAACCGATGTCATTGCCGATGAGGTATGGATAAATGATGCCTTTGCAGGCGAAAACAGCACCGATAGGATGCCCCTTGCCGGGATGTAAATCCGGCAGGCCCACAGCTATTTGCATTCCCGGTAATTCAGCGGTTTTTTCTAACTGCCTGACAGCCTCGCCTTCGATCCAGGCCTGCTCAGATGCTATTATTTTTATCTGTGTTTTCAAAAAATCAGCCTACTTGTCGATGAAAAGCAACCACCTCATCATAGGTGCAACCGCTACCACCAAAGATATCCAGCGCACTACCCACAGTCGCATCCAGCTTGGATTTACCGGCCCTGCGAATAAGCTTCAGATCACGCATACTGCCAACCCCGCCCGCATAGGTAACGGGGTTGCTGACCTCAGCCGCCACCAAGAGATCAATCAGCCGTTCATCCACGCCCATGCATTTTCCTTCCACATCCACGGCATGGATCAAAAATTCATCACAGCTACTTTCCAACTCCGCCAGCAGCTCTCCGTTGACCCGCAGATTCGTAAATTTTTGCCAGCGATCAGTGACAACGTAGTAGCCCTCATCTTTCCAGCGGCAACTCAGATCCAACACCAAGCGTTCCTTGCCGATGAGCCCGCATAACTGGTTGAGACGATTAGTATCCAGATGCCCATCATGAAAGACATAAGAGGTAACAATAACATGGGAGGCTCCCCGTTTCAACCATTGCTTCGCATTCGATGTGGTTATACCGCCGCCTATCTGCATTCCACCGGGCCAGCCCTGAAGGGCATCAACAGCGGCCTCTTCGTTGCCGGGGCCGAGCATGATCACATGACCGCCGGACAAATTATCCTGCCGGTACATACGGGCGTAATGGGAAGGAGGAAATCGGGAAGAAAAGTTGGTTCGCAGAACAACGGAGTCGTTGTCGCTCAAGGTAGAGCCGACTATCTGTTTCACCCTGCCGTTATGCAGGTCTATACAGGGACGGAAACGCATCAGAAAGGTGGGGGGAAAAGCTTATGCCGCAAAAAAGCGAGGAACTGAAATATAAAAAAAAGCAAGATGCGACATAGAATCGCATCTTGCTCATCAACCAATAAATCAGGCTTCCTGCTTGACCATCATAGTGGCAGGATCAAGACTCAGGTGACATCCTTCTCCTGAACACCCACCGTTGTTATGGCGAATAATTTCGAGCTGAATATTTTCCTGATCAGGATTAAGTAGAATAACCGTCCCGAAGAGATCATCAAATTCGTGACAGGGAGCCGGAACACCAGCCGGTGAGACACGATCATCCTCCCGGTGACTGGTTGCGGAATACCAAGTTTGCAACCTCAATGTTTCCATCAGACTCTTAATGTCCTCCAAGCTGGCGTAATCCGTCTTTTCAAAATCAAAGCCGTCAATAACAACACAGTCCGGCTTGAATATATCCTGAAGGATCAGGTCATTAAGTCGCTCCTCAAGACGTGATCGAGTAAAAGCGGATTCCTTGAAGGTCATAATCATCCGATGCCGCTGCACCATGTCAATCAGCTCATGGGGATTAGCGACCGAACATTCTTGAAGAATGGCCTGAAGGATGTCGTCGTACCACAGTTTGGTTTTTTCTAAATTTTCTCCGATGCTGATATGGACAACCCGGTTGCCGCGCAGGATGGAATCCAAGGCAATCTGTACCAGCAGGGCGGTCTTGCCCAATCCGGCACCAGCCATAATCAATCCCATTTTCTCTTCGTTTCCAGTCAGGTTCAAGGCCCGTAAAGGGTTCTGCTTGACCAGCGGTTCATATCCCATGATGCCCCTCTTATCTTTCATATCTCTAAACACAGCCTGCAATCCATCACAGGCCGCTGTATTTTCTCTATTTGCAGATGCGTCGGCTCGTGCCGTTTTATCCGTTTTTCTTGGAATCTTCGTATTCCTTAATCAGTTCCTCGGAAACACTTTTCGGCACCTGCTTGTAGGTGGAAAATTCCATGCTGAATTCAGCTTTTCCCTGGGTCAAAGAACGCAGGGTGGTTGAATAACCGAACATCTCGGACAAAGGCATATCCGCTTCCACAACCGTATAGCTTCCCTCTTCAGAGGTACCGACAATCATGCCACGCCGCTGATTTAGACTACCCATGATCGCCCCTTGGAATTCAGAAGGACCTTCCACAGCGACTTTCATAATCGGCTCCATAATAACTGGCCCAGCCTTTTTGTACCCTTCCTTGAAGGCACCCTTGGATGCCTGTTGAAAAGCCATATCCGAGGAATCCACGGCATGAAAACTACCGTCGTCAATCAAGCAACGGACACCGGTAATCGGCGCACCGATAAGCATACCCTTTTCCATAGATGCCTGGAAGCCTTTATCGCAGGCCGGGATATACTCACGGGGAATGGAGCCGCCTACAATCTGGTCAATAAATTCATACTCTTCCTCTTCCATAGGCTCCATGTAGCCGCCAACCCGACCGAACTGACCTGAACCACCGGTCTGTTTCTTATGCGTGTAATTGAACTCCGCCTTTTGGGTGATGGCCTCACGGTAGGCTACCCTGGGTGCGCCTACCTCAACCTCGGCATCGTATTCACGCTTCATCCGCTCGATATAAACTTCCAGATGCAATTCGCCCATCCCGGAAATAATGGTCTCACAGGT
>CBDTVG010000279.1:0-3598 GCA_965363745.1 uncultured Candidatus Electrothrix sp.
TAACATGATAAAGTAAGATAATTTTATTTGTTATCGTCACTTCGGGAATTGCTGTCCAAACTACTACCGATAAATTGTTTTGGGGATTATCGATGAATTTCACGGGGGATTGTCGATGTTTTTTTGGGCACGGGAATCCGTCTCCGTGTTGACAAGGGGAGATATGCTTTGTATGTTGATGGGTTAGACTTCTTCAGTTTGGAATGAAACTTCAAGATATCATGTAGAAGTCCCTGATAACCAATGGTTATGCACTATTAAAATGAAAATACTTACACTTAACACATTAGAACAACTACACATCATTTTTAGAGCTTATCGGAGTCATGATGGATTTGGTTTTTGGTTTCGAGGACAAGCAGATGAAAGATGGCCATTATTGCCGAAAGCCGGTAGGAAAGAATTCTATTTGCCTGATGGTAGAGATATGGGCCGGTTTAATGGTTGGTGTAGACAAGCAGTCGCTTACTTTGATCTGCCAGTTAGTAAATATGAGCGCCTAGCGATAGCACAACATTATGGGCTTGCAACTCGACTTTTAGATTGGAGTATGAACCCTCTCGTTGCTTGCTACTTTGCTTGTGCAGAGGCATCAAATCTTGATGGTGCAGTATACATATTTGAAGCTCCATCGCAGTTCATTTCTAAAACTCACTTTGATGAAATCATTGCAAGCAAGGGGGTTTATGGTTACATTCCAAATGTAATTACAGCAAGGGTCAATAATCAAAAGGGTCTTTTCACTATTCACAGTGATGCAACGAAAGAAATTGAAATTAGCAAATCATTCTTGGGTGATGGAGGTCCAAACTTAACGAAAATCATATTTCCAGCTATATTTAAAACTGATGTAGTAGAAATGCTTGATGACTATGGAATTAACCGGGCAAGCTTATTTCCTGATCTTGATGGGTTGTCTGCACATATAAATTCGGGAACCATTCAGATAAATAAAAATGCATAATAGGTCACTTAACCTGACTACAACCGCATGCCTGCGGTGTCTGTTTGCGGCAGCTTGGTAGATTTGCTTGAGTGCAACAAAAGCGGACAACTTTATTTTTCAAATCGTCCTTGATCATCAGGCCGCACCTGAACCCTAACCAGCCCACGCACAGAGTTAGCCACATACACTTCCTCAGCGGTCAGCACATCCTCAACAGTCAGAACACGCTCAACAGCCCTGCCTTGTTCAAGTAACATGCGCCTGTAGGTTCCAGCCAGAAGGCCGCAGCTGATCGGGGGGGTCAGTAAAGCGGAGGCACTGTCCTTTAAAATAAAAATATTCGAAATAGCACCCTCGGTAACTTCGCCGTCTGTATTGATGAACAGCACATCGTAATACCCTTGTCCTGTCGCAGAGGTGTATTCCTCGTTATACAGATCACGCCGGATCGTTTTATGGAACAGGTACGGGTTGCTCGCATCCACCCGTTGTTCAGAAAAAATAACTTCCGGGAGCGCAGTCCGTCTTTCCTCTGGAAGAGGCACGGAAGTCGTCTCAATTCTGCCGTCCCGATGCAGCAACAGTCGCACCCGCCAACGATCCTGGATGTCCTTGTTCGTGCTCTCCGTCGTCATTTTCCGCACCTCTTCCTCCAAGTACGAACAAACGTCCTCATGATCATAAGAAAAATGAAAATAACGGGCGGAATTTTTCAAGCGTTCTAAATGGTACTTCAAGAGGAAGAAGTCTCCGTCTCGTTGCCGGAGCAAGGTTTCAATTAGCTGAAAATCAGGCTCGTTTTTGGTCAGAAAATTACCTTTGAGCAAACACTCCTCCCATTCCCCCTCTGGGGTGGAATCCGCAACAATGCCGGAACCTATGCCCATCTTGCCTAAGCCGTTGTGCAGCTCCAAGGTGCGAATCGGCACATTAAAGCAACTTGTCTCCTGGCTGGTGTAACCGATTGCGCCGCAGTATACCCCGCGAGGTTGTCGTTCCAGCTCATGGATGATCTCCATCGTTCTAATTTTAGGAGCCCCTGTCACGGAACCGCAAGGAAATAGAGTTTCTATCAGGTGCCTGAATGATAACGGATTGTCCCGCTGATTCTGACAAGGCTCAAGCACACCGTCAATCGTGGATGTCATCTGGAGTAAAGATTCGTAGATTTCCACATCAAACAGGGATCGAGGAATAACCGCGCCGCCACCGGCCTTGTTCAGCAGACGACCGAGATCATTGCGGAGCAGATCGACAATCATAACGTTTTCACTTCGATTTTTCGGATCTGAACGCAGCTTCTGTTGCCGCTCCTCATCTTCCGCTGTGGTTCTGCCCCTGGTCATGGTTCCTTTCATGGGCTTCACCCGCACCTTGGCCGGATCGGCTTTGAAGAACAGCTCAGGGGAAAAACTTAATATATCATGACCGTTATGCCTAATCCAGGCACTGTGGGAAACCGACTGATTTCGGCGTAAAGCACGGTACAGGGCCGCCACTGACCCCTGGAAAGAAAAATTAAAATGGAGGGTGAAATTAACTTGATAGGTGTCTCCGGCCAAGATATATTCCTGGATGGTTTGTATTGCCCGCAGATACTGCTGTCTTGATATTGTCGTCTCTAACTGCATGCAGTTGAAGGAGGTCTGTTCTCCTTCTCCGATCGGCCATGCATCGCCGTTGCTGAACAGGCCTGTTTTGTGGTTGAAAATAAGCGGTTCATTATAGATTCCCAAGATGGCTGACGGCTTTTCAGTATCAGAAGAATCTGGTGCGAGAAAAGGGCGTAGGCGGGGTTCCAGTTGGTAACCGAATTCATACGCCAGCCAGCCCGCAAGATAGCGACCCTGTGTACGCAAACGATCAGCCTGATTGAGAAATTCTGTCGCATCGTCACCCGGCAGGCAGCTGAGATAGTCGCAGGGTTGGGTGAAAAGAAACGATTGATGATTCTCTTCGGTTACTCTGGAGCTTTCCAAGAAAACAAAATTGTCCTCCTGTTCAAGCCAGGATGTAAGCCGAAGTATGGTGTTTTCACTTAAGGGGTTCATTTGATCAACTGATTATTTTCAAAGATTCAAGCTCCGTAAAACACCGCCTTCGGAAAACAGCTCCAGCACCGTCAGTGAAGCAGGCTGTACGTCAAACAAAAGATAATTGCGCACGGAAATTCCCAGAGCGAGACAGATCATGGTACGGATGATCCCTCCGTGGGTTATAACCGCTATGCTCTCGCTGTCAGCAAGGGTGAACAGGGTTAGCATTTCCTGAACCCGTCGGATAAAATCTGGCACGGTTTCTCCCTCTGGAAAAACAAAGTTCGAGTATTGATTCCAGGCCTCAATATGCTCCTCGTCCTTTGCGGCGATTTCCGCAAAGGTTTTCATTTCCCAACGACCGAAATCAATCTCCCGCAACCGCTCGTCATAAACAGGCGCATTGACCGGGCAGTCGTGTCGGCGCAACTGCTCCAAGGTTTGCCGGGTGCGGAGCATAGGGCTGCAATACCAGCAGTCCGCCTTGTTGAGTTGCGGAACCAGCGTTTTTAATCGAGACAGTCCTTGACCGGACAGGGACACATCGGTGCTACCGACAAAACAGCCTGCCGGGGCTGTGGTCGGGCCGTGTCGGAGCAGAAAGAGCCGGGTGGAC
>CBDTVG010000280.1:0-3595 GCA_965363745.1 uncultured Candidatus Electrothrix sp.
GTGAAAAAGGGGTACAGTCGTGGAGTTGACCGGTTTTGGAACGGGGTTACGACTTGAACCGCGTTCTGTAGCAGCTAAACCAGCCTGTCGTGGAGTTGACCGGTTTTGGAACGGGGTTACGACAGATATTCAATGTATTCTTTGTAAGTCCTTTTTGGGTCGTGGAGTTGACCGGTTTTGGAACGGGGTTACGACGCTCTCACCGGATACTCTCCTCGTGCCGCAAGATAGTCGTGGAGTTGACCGGTTTTGGAACGGGGTTACGACCAAAACTATCAAAAGAAGAGTTAAACCAATTACAAGTCGTGGAGTTGACCGGTTTTGGAACGGGGTTACGACTGGTTCGGTTGAACCGTCATCAGATAGAATACTAAGGTCGTGGAGTTGACCGGTTTTGGAACGGGATTACGACGTAGGGGCGACCGGCGGTCGCCCTTTTGGTGGAATGTGTGCGGCGACAGATGTTGCGCAATGCGGTAGGGTACGGATCTATGTGTCCGCCCATGTTTGCCGCAACGAAAATTTGTTTCAGGGCACGGCACGCCGTTCCCCTACGGGGCGAAGGGATGTGATCTGCCTACAAGGGCGTTTCGCGAAACGCCCCTACCTGTGGAACGGTATTCCGACTACGGGTTTAACATGCTGCGCAATGCTGTCATTATCCAAAAAATAATAAGGTGATCCGACATGATGTCTCCCGCAATGTCACACCCAGAAATAACCGTCAAGCAGGTCTTGACCGACAGCAACCTCCTTCAGGCCTGGTACAAGGTGCGGGCCAACCAAGGCTGCGCCGGAATTGACAGAGAAAGCCTCAGCGATTTTGAATCCGGCCTGATGAGCAGTCTGGCCCTGCTTCGGGATGAGGTGATCTACGATACCTACCGGCCCCGCCCGCTCTTCCGCATTCACGTTCCCAAGAAAAACAGTCCCGGAACCCGCCCTTTGTCCATCCCCACGGTGCGGGACAGGGTCTTGCAGACAGCGGTGACCCGTGTCCTCACCCCTTTATTTGAGGCTGAATTTGAAGAATGCAGTTTTGCCTATCGCCCAGGGCGTTCTGTCAATATGGCCTTGCAACGAGTGGAGCAGTTGCGGGATCAGGGCTTTGTCTGGGTCGTTGATGCGGATATCAGTTCCTTTTTTGACGAGATCGACCATCAGGTTTTATTGCGTGAAGTGAAGAAACTGGTGGAGGATCAGGCGATTCTCCATCTCATTGAATGCTGGCTCGTCGCCGTGGTGGTGGACGGGCCGCAGCGGTTCCGCCTGCATAAGGGGGTGCCACAAGGTTCGCCGCTTTCTCCCCTCCTCGCCAACCTGTACTTGGATCAGCTTGATGAGGCCGTGTTGGATGAGAATTTGCGATTGATTCGTTTCGCCGATGATTTTCTCATCCTCTGCCGCAAAAAGGAGCGTGCCGAGCAGGCCTTGCAATTTACCGCTGAGGTGTTGGAGTCCCTGCGTCTGAAACTGCACAAGAAAAAAACACGGGTGGTGGATTTCAAACAGGGATTCCGCTTTCTCGGTGTCGAATTTGTCCGGTCCCTGGCCATTAAGGCGAAATATCCTGCGGCTCAGGCGAGTTTTCTGGATACGGAACATCTCGGGATCATTCCTGATGAATATGCGGCGGATATTGAACCGGAGCCGGGAGAGGAAGAGGCGGCAATCGTTGACAGGGATGAATCGGACACCGGTACGGATCAGGCCCGGATTATCAGGTTCCAGTACCCGAAAACCGAGATGGCCCTGGCCTTTGCTGAAGCCGGAATCAGGCCCTCCTATTTTTCCAGCCGGATTGAACAGAAAGACCCGACAGGTGCGGAGGATGAACCGGAGCAGGTCATGCCGGTTGAACCGCCAGTTGCGGCGGCGGGGGTCTCTACGCCCGTTGATCTTGATCCTCGCCTGCGTACCCTGTATGTCTTGGAAAACGGCTACGTGCTGGGCAAGGAATCGGAACGCTTCACTATCAGGCGGCGGGGCGAGGTTCTGCAACGGATACCGGCCATCAAGGTGGATCAAATCATGATTTTCGGTAATGCTCAGATCACCACCCAAGCCATGCATTTCTGTTTGCAGGCCAAAATTCCAATCTATCTTTTATCCGGCCAAGGTCGTTTTCACGGGGTGGTGGACGGCTTCAGCACAGACCCGGTTCTGCTCCATCGGGATCAGTTTCGCCGGGCTGAGGAGCCGGAGTTTTGTCTTGCAATATCAAAAGCATGTATCAGGGCAAAAATAGGCAACTGTCGCACTGTCCTGCGTCGTTACGCCCGTAAACAGGAACCGGGCTCTCTTAGTCAGGCGGCAGACAGACTTAAAATTATTCTGAAGGAACTTTCCAATGCCGACAGCTTGAATGCGATCCGGGGCCATGAAGGAGCAGCCGCACGGATTTATTTCTCCGCCCTGTCCAAGGCCGTTGATCCAGATTGGTGTTTCAGCGGTCGCACCCGCCAGCCGCCGAAAGACCCTGTCAACGCCTTATTGTCCTATGGGTACACTCTGCTCTTTTACAATATTTACTCGTTTTTGCGCTCACGAGGACTGAATCCCCAGGTCGGATTCCTCCATCAGGTGCGGGTTGGACATCCGGCCTTGGCATCTGATATGATAGAAGAATTTCGAGCGATTATTGTTGATGCCGTGGTGTTGAATCTGGTGTTTAACCGACGGCTGACACCGGATCAGTTCATCATGCCCGACGGTACGGGAAAAGGGTGTATCCTGGAAGAAGCCCCCCGCAAACTCTTTATTAAAGAATTGGAAAAGAAGATGAATTCCTCAATCACGCATCCCGTCAGCGGATTACGGCTTGATTACCGCCGCTGCCTGGAGCATCAGGTGCATCACCTAGCATCGGTGATTCAGGGTCGGGAACCGCTGTACAAACCCATGGTGATACGATGAGCAGGAGATGGATGGTCACCTATGATATTTCAAATGACCGTATTCGCACTGAGGTGCATAAAATACTTCGTAATTGCGGAACACGGGTGCAGTACAGTGTTTTTGAATGCGAGTTGACTCTCGGTGAAAAGACGACGTTGCGCCGACGACTGGCCGACCTCATCGAGTCGGACGATTCCCTCCGCTGGTATCCGCTCTGCGCTTGGTGTACGGAAAGGATCGTGATTCAGGGGCAGGGGGTCAAAACGGTTTTCCCTGATTATTACCTGCTATGAAGGAAATGGTCGTGGTCTGTTTTGATGTTTGCGACCGACGGCGACTCTACCGAGTGGCGAGAGAGCTGGGCAATTTTGGGGTTCGGGTGCAGAAGAGCATCTTTGAATGTCACCTCACGCCAGAACAGTTGGAGGAATTACAGCGGCGGCTGGCAAAATGGATTGATGCGGACAAGGATCAGGTGCGCTATTATTTCCTCTGCGGAAAAGATGTGGACATGGTCACCATTGATGGAAACGGTAGGCTGACCTTTGACGCGACCTTTACAATGGTGTAAACTGATTGCTGTCCGTCGGTTCTATTGGAACGCTTTATTTTGAGCTAAAAAAGTAATAAAGTAAAATTATCAATA
This sequence comes from uncultured Candidatus Electrothrix sp., assembly GCA_965363745.1. Taxonomy (GTDB): domain Bacteria; phylum Desulfobacterota; class Desulfobulbia; order Desulfobulbales; family Desulfobulbaceae; genus Electrothrix. Next base: position 3,545 of record CBDTVG010000280.1, read on the forward strand.
AAATCAAAAACCACGGCCCGTCCGTGTAAGCGAAAACAAAAAAGGAGGGAA
>CBDTVG010000281.1:0-3543 GCA_965363745.1 uncultured Candidatus Electrothrix sp.
CGGAATGCAGTGAGGAGGAGATCCGTCAAGCGGCGAGTGCGGCCTTTGCCCTTGAATTTATTGAGGCCCTGCCGGACGGTTTTGACACCGTGATCGGAGAATCTGGGACTCGGCTTTCTGGAGGACAACGGCAACGGGTTTCTATTGCCCGGGCTATTCTCAAGGATGCCCCGATCCTAGTTTTGGATGAAGCCACCTCGGCCTTGGATACCGAGTCTGAGCGCAAGGTGCAGAAGGCCTTGGACAACCTGATGAAAAATCGAACCACCGTGGTGATCGCACATCGCCTGTCCACCATAAAAAATGCTGACCGAATTATTGTCATGCAGGATGGACGGCTGGTGGAGGAAGGCACCCATGACAGCCTTCTGCTCAAGCATGGTGTGTATGAAGGACTGTACAGCATGCAGTATGCTGACAGGTGAACAGTATAAGAACAGAAGCCGGATGACAGAGTACCGAAATCAGAGGCCGGAGACCGGAGGAAAGAAGGAGGGCCGCATCCATTCGTTTCGTTTTCGAGTCGGCGCAGGCAGGCTCAACAGCTGGTTGCCTGTTTTATTGGCTTTCGTCCTGCCGTTGTCAACATCAGCGGTCTCCGTGCTGGGGATTCTGATTCTGTTGCTCTGGTTTGTGGAAGGCGGGTTTATAGAAAAATGCGTTGAGATTTTTTTCAACCCAGTTGCTGTCACCGTGCTTGGTTTTCTCGCTATGCTCTGTCTGGGCCTGCTGTGGACTGATGATCTTGCGGTAGGGGCTGAAGTTGTTCGGGAACACTGGAAAATTGCTCTACTGCCGGTTTTTTTGACCGCAACAGGATATCAATATCGTTCTTTATGCCTTTATTCTTTTCTCGCCGGGATGAGCCGAGCTATGCTCATCACTTTTTTCGCTTGGTTTGATCTGCTGCATTATGCGGATGTCACCCCGACGCACTTGACACCTAAGACCTTTCACGTTGTTTACAATCCTCTGCTTGCCTTTGCTGCCTATTTGGCGTTCCATGAAGCGATTTGGGGTCAGGCCGGACAGCGAAAATCTGTTATTCGGGCGGGTATGTTCAGTCTTGCCGGTCTGATGAGCTTGAATATGTTTATGACGGAAGGACGAACCGGGCAGGTGGTTTTCTTGGTGCTCATGGGCCTGCTGTTGTTGCAAATTTTTGAAAAAAAACGGTTGCGGGCGGTATTGGCGATTTGTCTGCTGTTGCCGACAATATGTGTAACCGGGTACCTGTGCAGTCCGGTCTTTCAGCAACGGGTTGATACGGCTTGGCAGGAAATAGAAGGGTTTGGAGAAAATCCCGACACTTCGGTGGGAATGCGGATGCTGTTTTTTCAGAATTCCCTTGAGTTGATCCGGCGTCATCCTTGGTTAGGGGTTGGAACTGGTGATTTTCAGGCCGCCTATGCTGAGGTGAATCGAGAAAAAAGTCCATCCAGTATTGCGACGGATAATCCACATAACCAATATGTGTTGACGACGGTCATGCTCGGCCTGCCCGGACTACTGAGCCTGTTGTTGATTTTTGTCACTATGTTTGCGCAGGCATGGTTGATTCATGATGAAAAGCGACGAATTCGTTTTGCCTTTCCCTTATTTTTTCTGGTTATTATGCTGGCGGAATCCTATTTGACAGTTTACCAGACATCTTTCTTTTTTGTATTTATGTCAGCGGCTCTGTATAAAAAGAAACCGGATCAGCAAGTGCGGAAATTTCTCTCCGGGGCCGAAGAAAGAGGGGCCGGAAAAGAAAAAAAATGTTGGCTGATTCTGTCCTATCGGGCCAACATTGAAGGCTCTGCCTGTTCCCAGCACATTGATGACCGGCTGCCCTTTTTTCGGGAACAGGGGATTGAGCCTGTCCTGCTGACCGGTACGGTCGGCAATCGCTTGAAATCTTGGATGCATTACAGAACCCTGAGTCTGGCTCCGTCAGGAATTCGTTTTGAACTCCGCCATTTTCTTCGTAAACATCTGCATAAACGATGGCAGTTCAAGCTGGTTGAGACCATCTGTATGTTGCCGGTCTTTCCTTTTTACCTGCTGGAAAAGATTATTATCAATTTGGAAAGTGAGTGGTCGTGGTGTTTTTTGGCCTCCTTACGTGGGCTGTTACTTTGTCGAGAGCTCCGCCCGGAAGTTGTCTACTCCACCGGCGGTTCAGCTTCCGCTCACGTTGCAGCTTTGTTGATCAAGCAATGGAGCGGTTGCAAATGGATTGCGGAAGTTCAAGATCCGTTGGTTCATGATCATGGCTGGCGGCGGGGCGTAATGGTTTTGCGTTTGTATAAAGCCCTTGAAAAAAAAATATGCAGGCAGGCTGACGTATTTGTTTTTCTAGTTCGTGTCGCAATGGAGCATTGCAGGCAGAGGACAGGCGGAATATGTAATGCAGCTGTTGTCTATCCCGGCTCAATACCGATTTTGTTTCAGCGGCAATATGCAAAAGGAACTCACTGCCATTTCGCCCATTTTGGCTCGCTGTCTGGAACCCGTAATTTGATTGCCTTTTTTCAGGCTCTGGAGCAGATGCTGTCCAGAAATCCAGGATTACGGAATAAAATAAGGGTGAATATTTACGGTTCTTTTGACGGCGCATCTAAGCGTGAAATGGAGAGGTTACAATTCAATGATCTGATGATCCGCCACGGCACAGTGTCCCGGCAGGAGGCACTGGCAGCTATGCAGCAGACAGACTGTCTCCTGTTGATTCAGAATATCATCTATTTTTCCTGCGAGACCATTCCTTCTAAGGTCTACGAGTACCTGCTGACCGGGCGTCCGATTATTGGTCTGGTTCATAAAAATGAGGAATTGGACAGCATGCTCAGAGAAAATGGACATCTGGCCGTACCTGCTGATGATGTTCAGGCGGTGGCAATGGCAATCGAAAAAACCTTAATGAATTTTATGCAGGAGGGTGCGGCGGATCGGAGTGAGCCTCCAACCGCTAAGACAGGTGGAAAAGTACGTACTGTCGCTGATGCTGTGCAGGAATTGATTCGACTGGCGAGATCTGAGCGGTGTGGCCGGATATGCGGTTAAATATGCGGCTGGATAAGCAACGTATTTTGATCATCAAGCCTAGTTCCTTGGGAGATATTGTCCATACCCTGCCGGTCGTCCACGCTTTAAAGCGTTGCGTCCCTGACTGCTTTATCGGCTGGATTGCCCAACAGGCATTCGCTCCCCTGCTGGAGGTAGATGACAGTATTGATGCAGTATATCCAATCCATATTCCCTCCACCAGCGATCCCCAGACAGGCCGCTGGGCTGGGCTGGAGGCATTCAAGGCAACAGCCAGTATGTTGAAAAGGCTACGTGAACAGTTTAACCAAGAACCGTATGATATGATTCTTGATCTACATGCCTCGTTTCGCAGTGGTTTGTTAGGTAGGGCAAATCCGGGAGGTATACGTATAGGATTCAGCGATGCCAAAGAGCTGAACACATTTTTTCAGGATCAGCTCCTTGAGGTTCCTGCCGCGACAGAGCATGCGCAGGATAAAAACCTGCTGTTCTGCGAACATCTGGGTGTTA
>CBDTVG010000282.1:0-3542 GCA_965363745.1 uncultured Candidatus Electrothrix sp.
GGGATTGAGGCTGTGCGTTCATGGGATGAAGTGACCGGGATTAACAAGGTGGTTTTTTCCTGAATTAAAGAGCTGACAGTTTTTTATACCGTTTTTTTAAAAAAGTTAATAAAATGCCGTTGCAAACGATGTCCGCTTGCGACAAATACAACCTGATTGATACGTTCCCCAAACATCAACATACGCCGCTGGAGGCTTCAATGCGCAAACCATTTTTATATCGTATTTTTATCACTGTTATGCTATCAGCGCTGTTTGTCTGTTCAGGACAACCTGTCGCAGCGACAACCACACAAGCTGTTTCAATCAAAGAAGCAGGCAAAAAAATGAAGGAAGAAAAAATGAACGATGGATTATATGCCAAGATAAAGACCGCTAAAGGTGACATCCTGCTTAATCTTTACTACGAGAAAGCCCCGCTCACCGTTATTAATTTTGCCGGATTGGCTGAGGGCACCATGACCTTCGGCGGTGCGGATAAACCCACAGGAACCCATTTTTACGACGGGTTGACATTTCACCGGGTGATCAAGGACTTCATGGTCCAAGGCGGATGTCCTCTCGGCACTGGCACAGGTGGTCCCGGTTACACCTTTGCCGACGAGTTTGACCCTTCACTTCAATTTACCGGCCCCGGTGTTTTGGCTATGGCCAACGCTGGTCCGGGCACCAACGGCTCCCAATTTTTTATCACCCATGTGGCCACCCCGCACCTGAACGGCAAACACACTATTTTTGGACAGGTGGTTGAAGGAGGCCAGAATATTGTGGACTCTATTGCCCAAGGGGATGTTGTCAACAGCGTTGAAATCATACGTATCGGAGAGGATGCGGAAAATTTTCAAACTGATCAGGCGGCTTTTGATCGAACTCAGGCGCAACTTAAGGGGGGAGGGGGGAATTCATCGAAGGACGAATATGACCAAACCATCATGATGATCAAACAGAGATGGCCTGAAGCGCATTTCAGCCATTCCGGGCTCTATTGGGTCGTCAACCAAGAGGGAACAGGGGGCAAGCCGGAATCCGGTACAAAAATTAGTGCCCATTACACAGGCCGCCTGCTCTCCAATGATAAAAAATTTGACAGCTCGTACGACAGAGGCCAACCTCTTCAGTTTGAAGTAGGTGTCGGCAAAGTCATAAGAGGCTGGGATCAGGCTCTTTTAAACATGAAAAAGGGTGAGAAGCGTACTCTGATCATTCCGCCCGAACTGGCCTACGGCGAACAAGGTGCGGGAGGCGTTATTCCCCCCAACGCTTGGCTGGTCTTCGATGTGGAGATGGTTGATTTCTAATTATTTTTTAGGACCAATCGTACACACGGCCACCTGAAATGGTATTTTTGCGAACAGTTCATAGAGCCGCACTGATACCTTTTCAGGTTTCCTTCCAAAATTTTTTATAGAGCATACGCCTTCCTTCCCCGCATACTGATCGTTCCTGCCGCATATCACCGCAAAATACTGATAAAGAATCAATTTTTGAAAAATATCTGTCAAACGAAACAGCGGTAGTGCTAATTTTTGAACAAGAACTTGACAATGTATAAAATTTTGTATTATTCTCTTTTTTAAAAAAATAATTATCGAATTTATTAAAAACCATCCGCAATGAGATAAAATTGGAGAAAAAATGATCAAAACATTTTCAGTATTGACCCTTGCTGGGATGGTGGCTTTACCGACCGTCGCATCCGCAGGAGGAGGTAATGTGCCGACTGATATTTTCAACAGTGAAATAGAAGAATTAGCTCGTCAAGTTGATGCATTGCAGGAAGAGCTCGCCCGTAAAGATGAAATTATATCGGGAATGGTCTCTGAAGTAACCTCTGAAAATAATAAGAAAAATAGTTTCATGAGCAAAAAGATGGACTCCATGAGTGAAGAAATGAGCTCTATGTCTGAAGAGCTTGAAGATATGGAAAGCAAGCTGGATGACCTAAATGACATGGATGACATGTTGGAGGAAAAGTCAGATCCTTGGGATATTGATCTGACGGAGCGATTTAATTTTTTCGGCGATTTTCGCTCCCGTTTAGACTACTACAGCGCGACAGGTTCGAACTATATCAATTCTGCGACCGGCTTGTTGGTGAGCGGGCGGGAATACAGCAACGATACTCTGTTCACTAATCGTTTACGGCTGAACATGAAAGTCAATGTCACTGAAGATGTCCAGTTCAAAGGTCGGGTGAGCATGTATAAGGCATGGGGCATGGAGAGCTACCCTCGTAATGATATGAACACTTGGTGGCCTCAATTTGACGGAAATTCAACACGAACTCCCTCTGATAACGCCCTGCGAGTTGACCGGGCATATGTCAACTGGAATAATATCGGCGGAGCCCCGGTTTGGTTTTCCGTCGGCCGCCGGCCCTCCACGGACGGCATTCCGGCGCAGATACGCCTCGGCACAGATAAACGCATGGCTACGCCGACCTCCTACATGGACTACAGCTTTGACGGTGCCACTATCGGCTATGCGTACGATTGGAACAATGAGAAATTCGGAAGTGGTCGCATTCGTTACTGCTTCGGCAGGGGTTTTGAAAACGGAGTACAATGGAAAGAAAATAAGAACATATTACCCTTGGATGACACGGAATTCACAGGATTTAGCTGGGATGTTATGCAGACGGAAGACCGACTTTTGTACATCCAGTCCTATGTCGCTTTCAACATGTTTATGCGTCCAAGTTTTCAGGATAATACGTTGAATGAGACGATCAATCGCACAGATGGTAATTTGTATCACACATCCGCTGTCTATCAGGCGCAAACAAACAATTTCAACTATTTTATATCAGGCGGTTGGAGTAAAACCGATCCGGACGGCGAAGGCATGTTCAACGACTATGATGCAACGATTCAAAATAACGGTATTGCGGTTCCCAACCCGCAATGGCGGCCAAACACGGAAAGTGAAAATGGCTTTTCTCTGTATGCCGGTGTTCGATACGATGTACCCGATACCGAGCTGAAGATCGGGGCCGAGTACAACTACGGTTCAAAATACTGGGTCGCCTTCACCCCCGGACACGATGACATGTACTTGTCTAAACTGGCCGCACGAGGTCAGGTCGCTGAACTCTACATGATTTATGATCTGCCTACCGGTAAGGCTGTCTCTAAATATGCCAAGACTTTCATCAGATTGGGGTATCAGCATTATTGGTACGACTACACTGGTTCAGATTGGAACACCAAGCCCTATGACACCGATGATGCATTGACGATGACTGCATTGATGGCAGAAAATGGGCAAATGCCCATAGACAGTGCGGATCAGATATACCTGACCCTTGATGTTTACTTTTAGTCTGTCAGACTATCAGGCAGGCTACCGCCGTTCCAGTCTTTTCTCTGTGCCGCACGGCATGTTCTCTTGTCAAGGAGGAATCAGTGAACCGCCTTTCGCCGGTCTGAATCTCAGCTTTTCAGTGGGTGACGATCCTGCTGCTGTGCAACAAAACAGGCAAAGACTGAAGCATTTTTGCAAAATACGCCATCTTGTCTCCGCAGTGCAGGTTCACGGAGATC
>CBDTVG010000283.1:0-3526 GCA_965363745.1 uncultured Candidatus Electrothrix sp.
CGCTCAACGCCTTCCGGCATATCCTCAGTGCGGGTATACAGATTGGCCGCCATCTCGTCCACTGTCATATCCAGCAGAATCTGAGGATCTCGACGCAAATCATAGACAATGATTTCATTTTTATTACGGGGGTGTTGCAACAGCGGAGCAACCGGGGCGATACAGCCTGATACGGCGGGGTACATACCGCTGATATGGAGGACAATCCCACGCTCCCTCATATCCAAAATCCGGGCGGCCTCGCGCTTGTTGCGCAGACTAAAATAATAGGCATAGAGGCGGGGCTTGAGCCGCTTGATCAAGCGGGCCAGATCAATGGTGGCCCGAACATCGGACAGGGCATCATGGGCACTGTCATGGGCTATGCCGTTCGCTGCGGTCAATAACTCCAGCTTAAAGCTGACACTGCCGTCCTCCTTCTCAGGCCAGTTGATATCCTCAGGCCGTAAAGCATAGGCCAGCCGCACCAAGTCAATGATATCCCAGCGGCTGTTGCCATTTTGCCATTCACGGGCATAGGGATCAATAAAGTTGCGGTAAAAACCAAAACGGGTGATCTCATCATCAAAACGAATGGAGTTATAGCCCACTCCGCAGGTTCCGGGTTCTGAAAACTCCTTGTTAATCCGACTGAAAAACTCAGCCTCATTATACCCTTTTGCCGCCGCTTCATGGGGTGAGATACCGGTGATCATCGCCGCCTCAGGATGAGGAAGAAAATCGCTGGCAGGCCGACAGTAGCACATCATCGGTTCTCCCACTTCCTCCAGTTCACTGTTGGTGCGGACAGCGGCGAACTGGGCGGGCCTGTCTTTTCGGGGATTCACGCCCCACGTCTCATAATCATGCCATAATAAGGTCAGGTCAGACATTCTACTTCCTGTATTTTTCTTTGATGAGATAACCGACGGCAAGCGGCTGCTCCGCTTTTTCTACGCTCCGGCACGTTTCACCGTGTAACCAAGGGTGCGGAGTTCATTTTCCAGGGCATCCCGTTGGTCACCCTGCATTTCAATAACTCCGTTCTTGACGCTGCCACCGACTCCACATTTTTGTTTAAACGATTTGGCAAGTTTCTTCAACTCATTATCTTCAAGCGGCACACCGGTTATCAGGGTCACCCCCTTCCCTTTTCGTCCTTTTGTCTGCCGCAACAACCTGACAATGCCGTCATTTTCTGGGACAGCACCCTGTTTACGGCAGATACATTGTGTTACGGGTTTGTCGCAGGCAGGGCATATTTTGCCGAATTCAGTGGAGTATACTCTGCCTGTGTTTTTCGCGAATTGTTTTTTCATGGTTATTTTTTTCTGTCATGACCGATTACTATCTCTTTATTCTGATATTTCAGAACTTTTTTCAATACGACCTTCATAGCTGTAAAATTCCGTGTCGCCCTTTTCATGCACAATCCATACTTCCCGTGCCCCTTTTGCCAAATACAACTCAACCTTCTCTTCCATTTCTTCCTTTGAATTGGAAGGCGAAACTATCTCAACGCATATCTCCGGGGCGCGTTTATACGGCGTGTCGTAGCCATATTGCGCAAAGAATTCGTCTGAAATCCAAGCGACATCCGCGACCTTGACACCCTGTGAAGTCCTGATGGAGCATTCTGTTATCACCTTGCCCCGACCCTGTTTTCCATCCCTTATCTTTGCCCCAACTTCAAACTGAATATGGCCGTGGCTGTTACTTGCGGGGCTCATCAGGATCTTGCCCCATTTGTTCAGTTCAATCTTAAAGGGGAGATCTTTCAAAAACGGGTTATTGATTACTTGAGACCATTCCATGCTTCTCTCCTTTCTCTTAAATTCACACGGGGGCAGTTGTACTGTTTAATAACAACATACCATATATCAGCACGAAAGGTAAATCTGACAAATTCAGCATATACTCTTCGCCACCGAGCAACAGAATGCTAGCACCACAAAAATAGTCAACATTTTGTTGATAATACAATATTTGACAAAACAAAACAAAATCAATGGACATATTATTACTTTGCAAGTGTCCTTATTTTTTTACAGAGAAAATTCACCAACGACAGAAAATTTATAAAAAAGTTGACCTTTTAAAAATTATGAGCTATGAATTTTAACTTCAGGAAAAAATTGACAAAATTACTTGTCATACCAATTTCATATATGCATGTTCCTCTTCATCCTAAATGCAGTTTGGAATTCAATATCAAGCGGCTTAGTACATTATATTAGGTATAGTGCTAAATTATCTCTATATTTTAAAAAGGAAATGAAATTATGAAAAAATTAAATTGCTTATTTACAGTAATGTCCGCAAGTGCTCTGTTGACTTTACCCCAAAATGTTTTTTCGGCATCTATTCTTGATTTGCTGGTGACTTCCGAAGGCTTGACGTATCAAGAAAGTTACAGTTCAGTGGAAGATGTTATTAATGGAATAGATGAAGATTATATCAGGCAGCAAATTTCCAATTACACTGATCAATCAGATGTTTCCGGCACAATAAATTTCAGAGGCGTTTCAGTTGCACTGAGTTTTACAAAAGACAGCACGGAGCTTACTTTGAACATTCCTACGATAGGGGTACAGGAAATTTTTATAGGCGGCACAAGAGATGACAGTGTTGATCAATTGGAAGAATGGTTTAAAAGTGAGGGAGGGGATGCGCTGACTGACTTAATGCAGAGCTTGGCCGCATCCACCGCAAATGACCCTATTGCCGGAAATCCCAATAGTTTAATGGCGAATATTGTTCAATCCGATTATGATTCCGCTTTCACATCAACTGTTTCAAATGTCAAACAAAGTGCGGAAGTAAAGACGGATGCAACTGCGAGTACGTCTAATCTCATGGGGATAGGAGCGCGTTTCGGTTCGTATCAACAAGACGATCTGGACAGCCAGCACCTTTTTTTGCCCCTGTCGTACACAGTTCTATTTGACAATTCTTTTAATACATTAAAATTTAAAATGCCCGTCGCAATGACCAACGTGGATGGAGCAGAGTCATATAGTCTTGGTTTCGGCATTGAACTTGGATTACAAGTTACTGATAACTGGAGGTTAACTCCATCTGTTAATTATGGGACTGTGGCGTCGATTGATTTAGGTTCTGTCGGACAAATAGCATCTGGTTCAGTAACGAGTGCTTCTAAAATCGAAATTGGCAACTGCGAACTCAGCATGGGTAATATGGTTGGCTATTATAAAACGTTGGAATTTTCATATGATGAGTATTCGTTTGATCCCGAGATCGCCAACACTGTCATCCGAAATGGCCTGATGCTGTCAATTCCCACAGAAAATATTTTAAACAGTACCTCTTTGGAATTGTTCGTTACTGATACTCGATATTCGGGAAGTGATTTATATATTGACTCATACGACGAAATTGGTTTTTCTTTCGGCTCCACCAAAAACGAAGGAAAAAGTATTGTGTCAAAAATAAAAAATTATCTCAGGGTTGGCGTAACGTATTTGTATTCAGATGAGTCCAAAGGGTTTTCAGCAAATTTCGGATATACATTTTAGTCGGTATGATT
>CBDTVG010000284.1:0-3518 GCA_965363745.1 uncultured Candidatus Electrothrix sp.
GATTGTCGCGGCTCTCTAAAAGTAAGCGGAGTTCAAACAAAACACAATGACCAGACGAGAAAACATACTCCTGCTTGCTACTCAGGATACAATCCCGCTTGCGGACAAAGTGGCCTTGGAGCTGAAGGTCGTCCGTACTCCCATGATCAGAAAAGAATTTGCGGACGGAGAAATCTATCACGCTTTTCCTTGTGATATCTCAGGCCGAGACATTGTCATTATCGGGGCGACCCATAGTGACGAAGCGATCCAGGAGCTGATTGACCTGATTGCGGGGGGCCGTTATTGGAACGCCCGCAGCGTCAATGTGGCCATTCCCTATCTCGGCTATTCCACTATGGAACGCTCCAAGCCAGAGTCCGGTGAGATCCCCAAAGGCATCACCCGTACCCGACAAATCTTCAGGGCTCGTCCCAATTATGTGGCCTTTGTGGATTTACACTCCGAGGCCGTGCTTCATGCCCATTCCGGCGAGGTGAAAACCCGGAATCTCTGGACGGAATCTCTTGCCGCTCAAAAGATTCGAAATATGGATCTGAAAAATTACGTCTTGGTTTCACCTGATTACGGATTCAGCAAAAGGGTGGCCTTCTTGGCCGGAATCCTGCAATGTCCGCACACGGCGGCCAATAAGGACAGGTATGATATGGATAAAACCATTGTCAGTCAGCTATCCAGCGCGGTGAAGGGAAGAACTGCGATTATCTGCGACGACATGATTCGTACCGGCGGCTCCATGTTGCAGACTGCGGATCGTTGCTATGAGGCCGGAGCCGTTGATGTGATGGTCATGGCCACGCACCTTATCTTATCAGGTGATGCCCGACATCGTTTCAAGGAAAAAGGCATCCACCGAATAATCGGCGCGGATACTTTTCCGGGCAGCAAAACGGATGATCTCTTGGAAGTATATTCAGTGGCTCCGCTCATCGCTCATGAGCTGGTTCACTATCTGCGGATAGTGTGATTTGTTTTCTCGGCTTGTTGGCTTATTGATCTGTATTCCTTTTCAGGAAGCGGGAAGCATAGGATAAAAATAACAGGTGGTGGTTTGACTCCGCCGCAGGCACTAGGTAATTATGATGAAAAAAGTAGGTATAATCGGTTGGCGGGGCATGGTCGGCTCAGTGCTCATGGAACGTATGCGTGAGGAAGATGATTTTCAAGGAATTGAACCCCTGTTTTTTTCGACCTCTCAAGCGGGTCAGGACGGGCCGGAGATAAACGACACAACGCACGAACTGCTTGATGCCCTTGATGTGCAGTTACTGAAGGAAATGGATGTGATTGTGTCCTGTCAGGGCGGGGATTACACCTCTGAGATCTATCCAAAATTGCGCGGTGAAGGTTGGCAGGGGTATTGGATTGACGCGGCCTCTACCCGGCGGATGGAGAAGGATTCTATTATTGTTTTGGATCCGGTGAACCACAAGGTGATCGACCAAGGCCTTGCTGACGGCATCAAAGACTATATCGGCGGCAACTGCACGGTTTCACTCATGCTCATAGCTCTGGGAGGTCTGTTTGAAAAAGGCTGGGTGGAGTGGGTCAGTTCACAAACGTATCAGGCTGCTTCTGGAGCGGGGGCCAAGCATATGACAGAACTCATCAATCAGATGCGCCTGATCGGTGAGAATTGCCAAAATTTGCTGGATGATTCCGCAACCATTCTTGAAATTGATAAAAATGTCACGAACACTATTCGTAGCCACCGTTTCCTGACACAACATTTCGGCGCACCATTGGCGGCCAGCCTTATTCCCTGGATTGACCGAGCTATGGAAAACGGTCAAACCCGTGAGGAATGGAAGGGCATCAGCGAAACCAATAAAATTCTCGGACGGACGGATGACCAACAAATACCTATTGATGGTTGCTGTGTGCGGGTCGGCGCAATGCGCTGCCACAGTCAGGCCTTCACCATCAAGCTGAATCAGGATATTCCGCTTGCGGACATTGAATCCGCTATCGCTGAACACAACGAATGGGTCTATCTGGTGGCCAACAACAAGGAAGAGACAATCAAGGAGCTGAACCCGGCCCGTGTCACTGGCACGCTGGATATTCCGGTGGGCCGTTTACGAAAAATGAACATCGGTGAACAATATCTGAGTGCCTTCAGTGTCGGTGACCAGCTATTATGGGGAGCCGCCGAGCCAGTGCGCCGGATGCTGAAGATTGTGCTGGAGCATATCGATTAATAAGCCGGTTCGTCGGTTGACAGGCCTTCTCTCTCCCGCTGTTTCAACGGCGGGAAGAAAATATGGACGCATTTTTTTACTCTTCCTTGCTCACCGCTTCTTTCCTCTCCACTTGCGGTTGCTCTTGCTGATTTTCTTGCTGATCCCGCTGTATTTGCTCATTATATGCATGCAGGGCGAAGTAAAAACCAAACAGGATGCCGAACGTGAAAAAAATTCTGGCGATCCGATCCCACGCCAGCCATTTCCCGTTGTGTAAAAAACGAAAAATAGCCACCAGTATCCAGGTAAAACCTATACAATAGGGGGCGGTGGTCAACAACTGCTCCACTGTGCCCGCAATCATACCTCCGGCTGAACCGCCGATGTGAAGATGAAAAAGCAAATAAGTGAGAGCCGCGAGGACAAAGGTAATTTTTTCACGAAGTGTTTTCATAATGCATACTGAAATTGTTTATATATTCCCGGACACCATGCCCAAGGTCGCGGTGCTGTTCCCGCTTGTGCAGATTTTTAAACAGGTAGCTCTGTTGCGACCTGTGGAAAACGATCCACCGCCTGAAGAAGAACTCACCCCGTTATTGCGGGAGATGATGGATCTGGAATGCCTTGCTTTTATCTGTCCCGTTCCCCTGCTTGATGATCGAGATCGTTTTTTGAATCTTATTCATGATCTGCGGCACCGTCCTGATGATTACGCCAGCCAACTCAGCCGATTATCTCTTGCTGGCCTCGGAGGCATTGAAGGCCGGGAACAAGAAACAGAGCACTCCATCATCAACACTCTGCTCCAACAGACCGGTATTCAGACGGCTACGGGCAACAATACCCCTGAATATGAAAAGGAGCAAGCCGATAAACAGTGTTCCATGCTCCTTTGGCAGGCCAGACTGTTGCTCAATCTTGGAGAAATAGTTGATAAAAATAAGGAGGCGGTACAACAAAATCTGCATCGGATAGCTTTGAGAGAAAATGCATTGCTTCAGGATTTGCGCAAGACAGAAGAAGCGGGAAAGCAATTTGTGCATCATTTTGATCTGGCTGATTTCGACGACCTGTCCAGCGGCCAGCGACGACTTCGCCTGAAAGCTTGGAGTCAACTCTTCGCCGCCGGTCAGCGACAAACTCAATCCGCAACCTTTATCACCTGGAGCCGAGAGGCCTTTGATTCCCTGCTTGAGCGGTACAGCCAAGAATATTCCACAGAGCCGAAATACCTGCTCACCCTGCCTTTACCCGCTGTTCTGAGCGGAAACGATTTTGCTGGCTCACGGAATCGTTTTCAAGAAAATGCCGCCGAGATGATAAATTCGATGC
>CBDTVG010000285.1:0-3515 GCA_965363745.1 uncultured Candidatus Electrothrix sp.
GTTTACGCGCAAAGCAATCTACCGGCTTTAGCCGGTAGTACATTGAATTCTGTTCATTACCGAGTTCAGGACGTTCTTTCAAGAGGCGCTCAGCTAATTTTTGAGGATCAAGACTCCCCTGTTGCGCCCAATCCATATTGACAACCGCCCATGGCAGGTCATACATTTGTTGACCATAACAAGCAGCCTCCAAACAGTATTGCCTGCCGGAACCTATCTCTCCCTGCAACACCAGAGGTAACCCAGCCGGATCAATCAGCCAGCTTCTGATTTCCTATAGCACATGCGAGGACTGAAAATTCAGCTCTTCAAAATACCTGCCCTCATCAACACAAAGGCCCCTTTGCAGCTCAGCCATAATGCTTTATCCCTCCCTGTTAACCTTCCCCATGTTCCTGCTAGGACTCTTCCTACTTTTCCTCCGACTCCTCCCGCACCTTCATCCCCGGAACCGGCGACTGCAATCGGCTGATAATCACCCGTTCATCCGAGACCGAAATATTCTCTCAGGTACTTTTACGGCTCCGTATACTCCGGGCAAGACCGTTGCGGATCATAATCCCGATAGGCTGGATCAGCATACTCCTTATGGCATTGCAGGCAGAGCCCGATCCGCAGGATACGCTGAAGTTCTTCCGCATTAAAGGGTCGTAGATTCGCCCGTGAGCCGTGTTGAAGCTGTTTGCCGTCAATGGTGACAAAGGCATCCAGAGGCACTGTTCTGCCATTGAGGGTGTCCACGCCTTGCCCTGTTGGATGGAATTTCCACTTGCCGTCTTTTTTCATCACCGTGCCCTCACCGAGTCCGACAGTCTTGGGTGAGCTGTGACAATCCTCACAAGGTCGGCCTTTAGGCTGGGTGGTATGGGGATTGATGGCCGCCATAGTGAAGCGGTTAAAGCCGCCTTCGACATTGCCGTCCTTGTCAATCAGGGTCACAATATCCTGACAACCCGGCGTGACAATCACCACTTTGTCACCCCAGACACCCAACATAGGTTTTTCATAACGGATATACGACCTTCCCTCTTCCCACCAACCGGGAGTTTCCTCCAAAGAAAGTTTATCCAAATGGGTTTCACTGGCATCACGCTTGGCATGGCAACCGTAGCACTGGGGCACCCAAGTGGAATGGCAGGCTTCGCAGCTCATCCGCTTATGTCCCGGATAGGCACAGACTTCTTTTTTAGGGGGATTCAGCGGATGGACCTTGCCGTTATTGCGCCCGGTCAGGACAAAGCCGTCCTTTTCCTGTTTGATATTGGTGACCACCCTGTCCTTGCGGGTTCGGCCCGGTTTTTCAGAATGGCACCCTTCACAGCTGATCTCCAACTGCTCCTCATAATGGGCGTACTGGGTGCCATCGCCCATGATCTCCTCACGGGTATGGCAATCAATGCAGGACATGCCCTTTTTATGATGGACATCCTCGGCGATTTCCAAATAAAAACGGTTGCCGGGCAGGCGGTGCGATGAATGCTCGCCTTTCTCATAGGGGGTGCCGTACCCTTCAGCTTCAAATTTCCCACTATACGAGATGCCGATACGACCGGAGCGGTTATGGCAGCGGATGCAGTTTTCATCCGGCACCTTCTTGCTGATTAAAGGATGCGGTTTTTTTCCTAGTTTTCCATCTTTCTTTTTTTCAAACGAGGCTACAGTGGTGCGGTCATCACCCTCAGCCGCAATATAATGACAGGCCGAGCAACCGCCGCCCTTTTCGTTAAAAAATTCAGACGCACCAGGCAGATCATTTTTTTGCTTCCAGAGATGGCAGGTGGCGCAGAGCTTGCGGAAATAATCCAAGGCCAGGGAGGTCTCGCCGCTTTCCAGCAACTGCTCCACCGTGATCTCTGCATCCTGAGTGTCCCGTTCTCCCCAGTAATAAAGCAGAGTGGAGAGGATGCCTCGGTTGGTGGCCATGAGCGAATTTTTCACCTTTTGCACATCAGCTGGGTGACACCCCTTGGTACCGCAGGTCTTTTCCGCCACCCGCAGATCACCGGGATTGATAACCATGCCCTCATGGGCTTTTTCTTTATCAATGGCCTTGGCATTGCCGAGATGACAGGGCGAACAGCCAACCATCTGGGCCGCATGAGCGGAATCAGGTTTTTCGTCCTTGTGGCAGGATAGGCACATTTCTAAAAAACCGGCGGTGGTGATTTCAATATGTTCGGGCCGTTCTGTTTTCTGTTCCTGCTGGACGAGGTATCCGATGATACCGCAGACAAGGAGCAGGGCTATAAGGGCTGGGATGTATTTGGGTAATCTGTTCATAGTGAATTATTCTGATTTTTGTAATTGCTCGTCTTTTCAGCGCACAATATTGCGTACCAAACGTACTGCAAATTTGCGATTCTTAGAACGTGTTACAACCTGTTTATTGATATCGAACCATTCCATTCGTGCATTTCGCAAATTAACCGCAGCAGCTTCTACTGAATACGAACCAAGGTCTTCCGACGACCAATACAGCAAATCGATATCAGAATATAAATCGGGAGCATTTTTGATAAATTCAGCGAATTCCCGCAGCTCTCCTATTGCCGGTAATTTCCAATCACTATGGCCCATGAGGGAATCTTTGTTCATTTTTTTCACATACTCATCAAGCTCATACCATGTCATCATCTGATCTGCTCTTGGCTTCTGCCATTCAAGAAGCTTTTCGTTCGATGTCTGATAAACACTGAAAGGCAGGGCTACGACACGTTTTAATGTACTTATATGCTTAGCTGTTGCTACACCTTCTTTATATTTTTTTCCCTTTTTGGCTTTTTCCAAAATATCGGTAAAAATGGCTAAAGCTAATTTTACCTTGCCCTGTTCCAAATTCTGCAGAGAAGCATTAATAACATCAGCCGAAGCTTTGGCGTTCATCAATGCGATGATAACTCCACTAAGAGATTTAATTTGTTCACTATTCTCCTCCGCTTGCTTTAAAGCCTGCACAGCGGCATCAATAGTTTCGTTCGGAGCTTTGGCGTTGCTTAGGAACAGAAATTAAATAACTGCCATATTTCGTGCAGGCGACACGGTCACCGTGTGTTGCCCGGCTAGACAAATGGAGCAGTTATTAAATTCTCATTCCTTAATGCTGAAACAGCTTCATTCAGCACCTTAATCTGTTGATTCTTAACCGTCAGTTCCTCCGCCAAAGGTGCAATCAATCTTTCAGCCAACTTTTCAGTATCAATCGGCTGCACCTTTTCCTTTTCCATATAGGAGTTCCAAGCCGCCAACCCGATTCCGGCAACAGTCACACAAAGTGCAATCCAAAAACCGTAGCGCACAAGGTCTCGAAGAAGACTGCCACCGTCCTTTTGAGAAACCGGCACCAGCAACCCCAGCAATTCTAAATTTACAAATTATCAAATAGATAAGGGGGCAATCTCAAGCGTTTCAAGCATGAAATTTATAAGCCAGCAATTTCCCGGACACCCAGAACACCGTAAAGAAATAGCCGAATGAGCCTTTTTTAGTGGATGAATTGCTCTTCAATTACTGCCACT
>CBDTVG010000286.1:0-3480 GCA_965363745.1 uncultured Candidatus Electrothrix sp.
CGGAAGATTTTTTCTCCACGCCCCCTATCTGAAACCGATTTGCTCAATCAGGCGGGCTTGACAACAGCACCGGATCGGATGCAACGGGTGCATACCAGCAGACGCATCGCCTGCCCGGTGTCGTTGACAGACCTAACTTTTTGTAAGTTCGGCAACCAGCGCCGTCTGTTTTTATTATGAGCATGACTGACATTATTGCCGGTCACCGGTCCTTTTCCGCAGATTGTACATTTACGCGCCATGATATATTTGCTCCTCGCAAAGGGTTATTTGTTAAAGGGAATATCATACATATGCCCTAAAAAAAATGCAACATTTTTTCCTCATTTCAAGCCGTTTCCGTTATTCTGGATAAACTGTGCCCGCTCTTAGGTACCGGGAGGATCTTCCGAAGCCAGCACAACAGCACCGCCCAAAAAATCAATACTTTTGACATGTACCCCGTCAATGGTCATGGGAGCTTCAAAATAGGTACTGAGAACAACGCCCTGCTCTGTGACCTCAAGCCCGGTTATAGACTCCATGACGGTTTCCCTTTTTCCTGCCCGCTCCACCACCACATTCAGCTGACACATCGTTTTTCCTCCCGGATGAAACAATATTATTGATATCAATTAAATAAGAAAGCGAAACTCCCCTTTGCCTAACAGGTCATGCAGGTGAAGAATCCCCCGCATTTTTCCCGCATCATCGACAACCGCAAGCACCGTGATGTCTTTGCTTTGCATCAGACTGAGAGCGTCCGCCGCCATGAGTTCCTCGGTTATGGTCACCGGTGTTCGGGTCATCACCTCGGAAACTTTCTGAGTGCAGCATCTGGAACTGTTCGCCTCTGTTGTTTTGTTCAGCCAATTATCTTCAAGTAAACAGCGTCTGAGATCACCGTCGGTAATAATACCGCATAATGTATCAGAAGCCGTGACAACCAGTACCGCTCCGATACTTTTATTGTTTAACTCGGCAACCGCATCTTCTAAAGACACCTCTTTATTCACCTTGGGTACCTTGTCTCCGGTCATCATAACCTCACGCACAGCCACCTTTAACCGTTCTCCCAAGCTACCGCCTGGATGATTCCGCCGGAAATCCTCGGCCTTAAAACGTTTGCGCCTGAGTAAAGCGACAGCCAAGGCATCACCCAAGGCGAGGGTGGCCGTGGTTGAGGTGGTGGGAGCGAGACCGAGGGGACAGGCTTCCTTGGGTACGGCGACGTTGAGGATAACTGCGGCGTAGCGGGCAAGGGTGGACTGAGGGCCTCCGGTCATAGCGATAATTTTAATTGATCGATTCTTCAGGCTTTCTAGTAATCGATTCAGCTCTGTTGTCTCTCCTGAATAGGAAATGGCCAGCACCACATCCGTCGGGCTGACCATGCCTAGGTCACCATGCATGGCCTCCACCGGATGGAGGAAAAACGAAGGCGTACCCGTGGAATTCAGGGTCGCCGCAATTTTTTGGCCCACCAAGCCGGATTTGCCGATTCCGGTGATCACTAAGCGGCTTGGACAGGCCATGATTAAATCTACAGCCTGAACAAATTCCTCTCCCAGCGCATCACGGACAGCGTAGATTCCCTCCGCCTCAATGGTCAACACCTCCTGCGCCTGCTTCACGGTCATGGTGCTGTTCCTCCGAGGTCAACCACGATCCTGCCTTTGGTTGTTCCGGCAAGCATAGCATCAATGGTTGTGCTGAGTTGAGCAAGCGTAATTCGGCTTGTCAGCGCATCCAAGATTGTAAGATGCCAAGGGCCAGCAAGTTCCTGCCAAATTGCTTTCCTGCGTTCCATGGGGCAGCTAGCCGAGTCAATGCCGATCAAGCTGATTCCCCGAAGAATGAAAGGATAGACCGTCAAGGGTAGATCTCCAGATGCCGCGTTACCGCAACAGGTGACGACACCGTCGTAATAGGTCGCCTTGATTGCGCCCGCCAATATTTCTCCGCCTACGGTGTCAACCACTCCGGCCCATCGTTCCCTGAGCATGGCCGAGCCTGACCGACCCGCAGCCTGTTTTCGGGTCAGGATTTTCGTACAGCCCAGTTCTTGCAAAAAAACATGTTCGCTCTCCTTGCCAGTCACTGCGCTGACCTGAAAACCAAGTTTATGCAGCAGGGCGCCCGCTGTAGAACCGACCCCGCCGGTGGCTCCGGTAACCAGAACCGGCCCTTGCTCCGGTTGCACTCCAAGGGTGATCAATCGTTCCACGCATTGCGCTGCCGTGAAACCGGCAGTCCCGATCTGCATGGATTCGTACAGAGACAGGCCTTCCGGTTTGGCAAGCACCCAGTCCGCCGGGACAGAGATATACTCGGCAAAACCACCCGCAGTGTTCATGCCTAAATCATAGCCCATGCAGATGACCTCATCCCCTTGGGCAAACTGCTCCACAGTTGAGGAGGCCACCACGCCCGCCGCATCAATTCCCGGTGTGTGGGGGTAATTTTTAGTCACGCCCCGGTTGCCGCTGGCGGAGAGAGCGTCCTTGTAGTTCAGTGAAGAAAAATGAACCCGAATCAGCACTTCGCCGCTCGGAAGATCGGCAAGGGAACGTTTTTCTAAAGATCGTTGAAATCCTTGCTCTTCGTCCTCACGTACCACCAACGCCTTAAATATTTTTTGCTCCATACACCTTTTTTCCTTTCTCTTTTCCGCCCTGCCTGTCAGGACACCAGACTGATGGGATTGAGGTCACCGGCGATCACACGATGCTCAATACCTTGCTGATCCATTATAATATATTGTCCATCATCGGCAAGGCCGATCCCTGTCGCCGAGATCACGGTATCATGCCTGACGTAATCAAGCCGCCTCCCCTGTAGATAATCAAATTTGCGCCATTCAGCAAGCAAACTGTCTTTGTCCTCTCCCAACCGTTGCACAGCGGCGAGAAAATCTGTGACCAGTAAAGGCAGTAATTCTTCAATTTCAGGAGGGCCAGCCGCAGCGGTCACCAGTGAAATATTTTTTTGCCGAAGCTCAGGGGGGAAGTGGGCAGGCCCGGTTGTCACATTGATGCCCACCCCGATAACGACGAACTCCGCCCGGTCATCATGACGGAATGGCCCTGATTCGGTGAGAATACCGGCCAGTTTTCTTTCGTTCAAATAAAGGTCATTAGGCCATTTCATCCGCACCGGAACAGTTGTCGCCTTTCGGAGGCCTGTGCAGAGTCCTGTTCCGGCGGCCAAGGTGATGAGCGGCAGGTCACGAATACTAATCTCTGGTCGCAGGATCAGTGAGAAATAAAGCCCGCCTATGGGAGAGACGAAGGTGCGTCCAGCTCGTCCACGGCCTCCGCTCTGAGCGTCAGCATGGATGATTGTTCCATGCTCGGCTCCCTGTTTCGCCATTTTGACGGCAAGGGTGTTGGTCGAGTCAATGGTGGGGAAGTGGTGGTAGAGAGGGTTTTGCATTATTACGGTCTCCGTTGGATCGTCGCCATGACTGTTCTGCTGTTAAAAGGGCGGGGTAAGTGAGGC
>CBDTVG010000287.1:0-3477 GCA_965363745.1 uncultured Candidatus Electrothrix sp.
GGTCAAGACCTGTACTTTGACAAGCGCAGCATCTATTATTGGGCGAAGCTGGTGACCGAACAACTCAGCGAAGGCATGCTGTTTAAAGAGCTGAAAAAAACATTCAGCATCAATATCCTTGATTTTAATTTTATTCAGGATGACAGCGAATTCCACAATGTGTACAAAATTATCAATGCGAGAACAGGGAAGGACGACAAACTGCACGACATGTTTGAACTGCATTATGTTGAACTGAAAAAATTCGCCGCAAAGCATGGAAAAATCAGCACGGCTCTGGATCGTTGGTCAACATTTCTAACTCGAGCTCATGAATTGGATAAAAACAAGCTGCCTGATGAACTGCGGCACGATAAGGATATCGTTAAGGCGATCACCGCTGTTGATCGGATGTTTAATGAGGACGAGCGGCTCGTCTATGAAAACAGAATACTGGCCATGGTGGATATTGAAAGCAAAATTGCTTCCGCCCAAGAAACAGGCGTGGAGCAAGGCATAGCTGAAGGTTTAGCCAGAGGCATTGAGAAAGGTATAGAGACAGGGAAAAAAGAGGAGCGACTGAAACATGCAGAAAATATGCTGCTGGAAAGCATTGAAGCATCGCTTGTCTCTAAGATAACCGGGCTTTCCTTGGAAGAACTGCGGTCACTGACAACGCCTTCAAAATAAACATCACAAATTAGGTCAGGGGATGGGGGACGGGATTTCAAGAAATATCCCCGCCTCCTCGACCTACCGTTCCAATAGCTCCTTATAGCGAAGCAGCTCAACTTTTTTGCCGTCCACCCGAATCAACCCCTCCCCGCTCATCTTGGCAAAAATTCTAGACAAGGTTTCCGGGCTGGTGCCAAGCAAACTCGCTAGCTGCCCCTTGGGAATGTCCAGCATAACGTGATCCGTCCTGCCCTGCTCTTCTGTTAAGTAGACCAAATGAGCGGCCAAGCGCCCCGGCACCTCTTTCAGAGAGAGGCTTTCAATCTGGGCGGCGAACCGCCTCAACCGCATGGATAAGACCGCCAGCATGGACAGAGCCAGAGACGGTGTGCTGTTTATCAGGTCAATAAATTCTTGACGAGGGAAAAAGAGCATGGAAGAAGGTTCCATGCTGATCGCATTGGCGGGAAAGGGGCGGCCATTAAAAACCGGCACCTCACCGAAGGGTTCGCCTGCCCCGAAAATATGGAGGATCTGTTCCCTGCCGTCCAGTGACATCTTATAAATTTTCACTTTTCCTTGGCCCACCATATAAAAACCAGCGGCCTCCTCTCCTTCAAAAAAAATCGACTGGCCCCGCTTGAATTTTTTCTTTAAGGATATACCGGCTATCTGATCCAGCAAGGGTGTCGACAGCCCCTTGAAAAGAACTGAGGCCGCAATAATTTTATTTTTGTCGAGCATATGCTATTTTTTCCGAAGAGGCAGATTATTTTCTGTTCCAAAAAGAGGAGAGAGCAAAAAGCTCATTTTCTTCATTCTTCTTGACATAGATCAAGGAACACGAGTTAGATGTTGATTATAGTATTCATATACTAAAAAATATTTATTCATTGTACAAGCTGCGAAATACTCATCAGGGAGAACCACCATGTATTGCAATCAGTGCGAACAGACAGCCAAAGGTGTCGCCTGCACCACCGTGGGCGTATGCGGTAAAAATGAAGAAGTTGCAGATATTGAAGATGTGCTCATCTATGCGATCTGCGGCATGTCGTTATTTGCCAATGAAGCCCGCCAAAAAGGGATTATTGATGAGAGCCTTGATCAATTCACTATGAAGGCAGTTTTCTCCACCCTGACCAATGTTAACTTTGATCCAGAACGGTTTGTTCTCCTGATCAACAAGGCCGTGGAGCTACGTGAATCTCTGAAAAAACAGGTTGCGGCAACAGGCGGAACGGTTAATTTCGATCATCCAGCGGCCTCTTTCACCCCTGCGGATTCTGTTGCCGGACTTGCTCAACAAGGTGTTGCACTCAATTTCCTGCCCAATTTAGACAGCGACGACAATGTTCGTTCTCTGAAACAGACCCTGCTTTTCGGACTCAAGGGTATTGCTGCCTATGCTGATCATGCCTCCATTTTAGGAGAGAACGATCCGGCCATTGCCGGGTTTATCTACGAGGCATGTTCCGCCCTGTTGGCGGAAGGACTCACTATTGCAGACTGCGTTCCTGTAGCCATGAAGGCGGGCGAGATCAATCTGCGAGCCATGGAATTACTGGATGCGGGCAACACCGGCACTTACGGTCATCCGGTGCCCACCTCCGTACCGCTGGGACATCGTCCAAATAAATGTATCCTGATCACGGGGCACGACCTGAACGATCTCCAGTTGTTGCTTGAGCAGACCCAAGGCAAGGGCATTGATGTGTACACCCATGGTGAAATGCTGTCCTGTCACGGCTATCCTGAGCTGAAAAAATATGATCATTTTTATGGACATTACGGCACAGCTTGGCAGAATCAGCATAAAGAATTTCCGAACTTCCCAGGGCCGGTGCTGTTCACCACCAACTGCATCCAGAAACCCCGTGATGCGTATCAAGACCGCATCTTCACCAATGGCTTGGTGGGATGGCCCGGAGTAAAGCATATCGAAGACAAAAATTTCAGTGCGGTTGTTGACATGGCTCTAGCCATGGACGGCTGGCAGGATGATGCGGATAACGGTTCTGTTATGGTCGGTTTCGCCCGCAATGCGGTGCTCGGTGTGGCGGACAAAGTCATTGAGGCGGTGAGAAATAAGGATATCCGCCATTTCTTTTTGGTGGGCGGTTGTGACGGTGCCAAGCCCGGTCGTGATTATTTTACCAAATTTGTTGAGCAGGTGCCTGAAGACTGTATGGTGCTGACCTTGGCCTGTGGTAAATTTCGTTTCTTTGACAAGGATCTCGGCAATATCGGTGGCATCCCCCGCCTGCTTGATGTGGGTCAGTGCAATGATGCCTATTCTGCCATCCAGATTGCTGTAGCCTTGGCCGGTGCCTTTGAATGCGAGGTCAATGATCTGCCTCTGTCCATGATTATTTCCTGGTACGAACAGAAGGCGGTCGCGATCCTGCTGACCCTGTTGTACCTCGGCATCAAGGATATCCGCCTCGGACCTTCCTTGCCCGCATTTATCAGCCCGGACATCCTCAATTTCCTGGTTGCGACCTTTGATATCAAACCCATTGCCGCGACCCCGGAGGAAGACCTGAAGGCGATTTTGGGATAACAGATAGTAGGGGCAGACCTGCGTGTCTGCCCGGTATGAAGGGGCGAACACACAGGTTCCGCCCCTACCTGTCCCGTATATTTGAACAATGGAGCCAATAAGGAGGACACCATGCAATGCCCAGGACAAGACAGCCGCTACTGGAGCGGTGAAGATGTTTTTGAAACCAAGTGTCCAAAATGCGGCCATACTGTTGAATTCTTCAAGGATGACAGTCAGCAAAAATGCCGTAACTGCGATTACAGAATGCTGAATCCGAA
>CBDTVG010000288.1:0-3474 GCA_965363745.1 uncultured Candidatus Electrothrix sp.
TTTATATGTCGAGACATGGCGGTGAACATCTCCTGTTCATTAAACGGTTTTCCGATATGGTCATTCATGCCCGCCTCTTTACTCTTTTTATGATCCTCGGCCATAACATTGGCAGTCAGAGCTATAATGGGTAGCTCTTTATATTCGGGCATTTCCCTCATTGCCCGACAGGCAGTATAGCCGTCCATGATCGGCATTTGAATATCCATCAGCACACAGTCAAAGCTGTCGGTTCGCAACATCTCCAAAGCCTCCGCTCCGTTGTTCGCCACAGTAACTGTCATGTTCTTGCGGCAGAGCAGGAGCTTCGCCAATTCCTGATTCAATTCATTGTCCTCGACCAACAAAATTTTCGCCCCCCGCAGATTGAGAAAGTCATCCGCTTTTTTTTTCTTTTGCTTCTCCTTCTCCTTCCACTCTCTCTCTTCCAGACAGGCGGTCAAGGGCAGGGTGAAATAAAAACGGGAACCTTGCCCGGCCTCACTTTCGAGCCGAATTGTTCCACCCATCATTTCGACCAATTTTTTACTAATGGACAGCCCAAGACCGGTGCCGCCGAATCTGCGGGTCGTGGAGCTGTCAGCCTGACTGAATGACTTAAAAAGTTTACACTGTTGTTGAGGGGTCATACCTATGCCGGTATCAGCGACACAAAATTCGAGGGTCACCGTCTCGCCCTGCTTTTCAAGCAACTCAACGTCTATCTTCACGCCTCCCTGACTGGTGAATTTGACGGCGTTATTTCCAAGGTTAATCAACACCTGCCCCAAACGAAGGGGGTCTCCTTTCAGTCTGTTCGGGATATCAGCCGCGATATCAATATTCAGCTCCAGCCCCTTCTCAGAGGCTTTCATGCTTATAATATTAATAAAATTTTCAAAAACCTTGGGCAGGCGAAAGGAGATATTTTCAATCTCTAATTTACCCGCTTCTATTTTAGAAAAGTCCAGAATATCATTAATAATACCGAGTAGGGCCTCTGCTGAGGTGTACACTTTGTTGATATAATTTTCCTGCTCAGGATTAAGCTCGGTTTCAAGAGCCAAACTCGACATACCAAGAATGGCGTTCATCGGCGTGCGAATTTCATGGCTCATGTTGGCTAAAAATTGAGACTTCGCCTCATTGGCGGCCTCGGCCCGTCGTTGCGCTTCCGCCAATTTTTCGGTGATGTATTCATATTCTGTTATATCTTCCAATATGCCGTTAATTGAAAGTAGATCCCCTAATTTATTACAAACTGAATGAGAAGATACCCGGATTGTGCGCAGTCCTCCGTCAGGATGAAAAAATTGCATGTCATGCTGGACAGCATTAACTTTGTTGTCCACAATTCTGGATAGGTGAAAGCGTACCTGGTCCAAGGATTCCGGCAACCAGTCAATTTCCTTTGTCCATAATGCGTCACCGCTCACATCTTCTTTCGCACAACCGAAGACCGAAGAAACTCCGTCGCTCACATACGTCCATTTTTCAATATCCGGCTTTTGGCTAAAAACAACGAATTTATCGCCGATATTATCCACCAGCCGCTGATATTTTTCTTGATTTTCACGCAGGAGTGTTTCTTTTTCTTGGCGATCCGTGATATCCCGGACCACCTGCAGGATGGACGTACCTGTATTGTCGCTTATAAATTTGGTCGCAGTGATTTCAAAAATACGACCATTCAAGGTTGCGGGGAGACAGCAGACAGATTCTTCCCGCTCAAAAGCATTTTTGACATAAGAGCAACACCACGGACTTTGCCGCCCGTCTTTTGTTAGCATACAGGAGTCAATGCCTGTCATATCGCCAAACCAGTCAATCATCATCTGATTCATATAGCGCACCTTCTGATCAGGATCAATAATCATCAGCCCCTCACCAATCCGGGCGAGAGAATCAATAATGGCCGCAGACTGAGCTTGGGCGTTTTTTAGTTCGCTGTTCACCTTCTTCAAGTCAGCGACTTTGGCATCAAGCTGGGCTGTGCCTTCACCGATCTCCTGTTCCAAATTCGCATGTATTTGGCGGATCACCAACTCAGCTTGAGCCAGTTTCCAAGCACTGAAACAAAAAACCGCTGAAAGCAACACTGTGATCCAAGCTACTTTTTTCCAAACTGCAAACTTGATTTCCGCAATCACCTCATTCTTGCAATGAGATACTACTTTCCAAAGATAATCATTTGATTGCTTATGCTTAAAACAGATCTCAGGACGAGGTACTTCTGTATCTCCCGTACAGTCATTACTCTCTAAAGGCCGAACAGTGCTCCAGACCCAGAGTCCTTCTTTGTTGAGCAGAGAACCCTTCCTCTTTTTTTCAATTTCCCGCCAGGCTGCCGGAAAACGATTTATCATCCTCACCCCTTCCTTGTTGAACATGAAACCCCATTCGTCGTCAGCGTTCGGACTGACCAACCAGTAGCCTTCCCGATTAAGCACTGAAACATGGTCCTTAATACCGGAAGTGATTGCGGTGAAGTTATCTAACATATTTTGGGCGGAATAATTAAAGATCAGAATACCGCGACCGCCGCCCTGATGATCAACAAGGGGCGTGGCCACGCGAATCGTCGGGTTCAAAGGATATTCAATTTCGCTCCGTTCCACATTGAGATCCAAGGGGGAGACAAATACATCTCCTGGATTCATTTTCAGGGTTTCTTTGAAATAATAGCGAGTAGACTTGTTCTGCAACCTATCCGTGGCTATGACAACGGGCTGACCGGAAATTTGATCAACCCGTATACGCTCCATTCCTGTCTTGTCAAGCCAACGGATTTGATTGTAAATTTCTTTGTTTCTGGAAAAATTGATAAAATTCTTGGTGAGCCGCTCCAATTTTTTTTGATCGGGATTTTTTATCCGCTCAAGCAGATCATTTTGGCCAGCGAGATAAAGCAGATCATTGCTGATGCTTTTTAAATTATACGAGAGCGTGCCCACCCCCTGTCCCACGTAAAGAACTTCCTGCGCCAAAAAACGATTCATCTCATTATCTAATTCCAGATCGCCGTAAAACCAGGTGCCTATTACCAATAGAAGAAGTGCTGGAACGATACGTTTGAGAAACAGAGCATTTCGAATTCGTTGAATTATTTTCTTATATAGTCTTGTCATTATTATATGTTATGATCAGTTCGCTTGCAGTACCGAAAAACTGTTTACAGGCATGAGCGATACCTTCAATCCACCCACCGTCGCTCTTCTTGTATCAAATAACCCGCCAAATAAACAAAATGACTATGTTTCCTGTCTCCCGTCAACACAAATTTCAACTTCTTCTGATAATGTATATATAATAGCAGGTTGTGATTGTCCGTGATGCGACAGGTCGGGCATTTTCCTACAGGACACCTATCAAAGGTGTGCGCTGGGGAGCATTTCCTGATTCTTAATGGCTGAATAAGTGCCTGTAAAATCATTAGCCGCATCGGCATGCTTCATATGCCAGTTGACACTTTCTGGATGAGTTGATTCTCATTTC
>CBDTVG010000289.1:0-3472 GCA_965363745.1 uncultured Candidatus Electrothrix sp.
AAAGTTTTCCACTTCAGGCCTAATGGAAAAAGCTGAAAAGTTGCTGGAAGTTCTGCGGGTCAATCCATATCAGGTTCCACCGCCGTTTGAGAAGCTGGTAGGCGATTTATTTGGGGCCTATTCCCGACGGATCAATATTCAGCATCGGATAGTTTATCAGATGCTTGAGGATAAAAAAACGGTTAAGGTTATTCGGTTATGGACGCATTATGAATGAAGGATAGGTAGCCAATAGAGTGGATGCTTCAGCATCGAAAACTTTTTTTTCCGTATAAATGAGCCGCCAAGTGACTAATCAAAACCAAACCCCAAAATTTCTCGCCGCCATAGACCTCGGCTCCAACAGCTTCCACATGGTTGTCGCTCGTATTGAAGACGGGCATATCCATATTCAGGACCGGCTCAAGGAGATGGTGCGCCTCGGTGCCGGGCTTGATGAGCAGGGCGGACTGTCTGAAGACGCTGTGTCCCGCGCCCTCGATTGCCTGAACCGTTTTGGCGAACGGGTGCGCCATTTTCCCCAAGGCTGTGTGGCGGCGGTAGGCACCAAGACCCTGCGCCAAACGAAAAATTCTCGTCAGTTTCTCCAAAAAGCCGGTGAGGCTCTGGGACATCCGGTTGCTGTCATCGGCGGCAAAGAGGAGGCCCGCCTCGTCTATCTCGGCGTTTCCCACTCTCTGGCGGCTGAAAGCGGTCAACGCTTTGTCATGGATATCGGCGGTGGCAGTACCGAGCTGATCATCGGTGAAAATTTTGAGCCCTCGCATCTGCGCAGCCTTGATATGGGGTGTGTCAGTATGAGCCGTCAATGCTTCCGCAATGGAAAGCTGAAAAAGGAAAACTGGAAAAAGGCCTCCATTGCTGCACATTTGGAACTGCGTCCAGTGCGATATTCTTTTCAGCAAACCGGCTGGAATTCGGCCACAGGGGCATCTGGCACCATCAAGGCTGTGGGTGCCGTTGCGCAGGCACTTGGTTTTGGGCCTTATAGCATCACTTTGGATAAGCTGTATAGAATACGAGAACATATGATTGCCGCCGGGCATGTGGATAATCTTGATCTACCCGGTGTGAAAGATGAACGAAAACCGGTTTTCGCAGGAGGTCTGGCCGTCCTCATTGCCACCTTTGAGGCTTTAAAGATTGAAACCATGCAAGTTTCCGACGGTGCCCTGCGTGAAGGCCTGCTCTATGAACGTCTGGGTCGCATCAGGAGTGAGGATACCCGCCTAAAAACCGTCGCCAGTGTGCAACAACGCTTCCAGATTAGTCAAAGACATGCTGACCGGGTCACAAAAACAGCGCAACGGCTTTTTACCGCCTGTGCAGATGCTTGGAATCTAGAGCAGGAAGATGCCGAGCTCCTCTCTTGGGTGAGCGGCCTGCATGAAATCGGTCTGGCCGTCTCCTTGAGCGGATATCAGAAACACGGTGCATACTTGCTGGATCACGCTGATCTACCAGGGTTTTCTTTTGCCGAACAGGAACGGATGAGCATGCTCGTCCGCTGTCATCGCAAAAAGATATCCAAAAAGCTCTTCAGCAGTCTGCCGGAGGAAAAACAACAAATCGTCCTGCGGCTTGCGGTGCTGCTTCGCCTTGCCATTCTACTGCATCGTTCCCGAAAAGATGAAAGTGCAGTAATTGAGCAAATTACTGCGCAGGGTAACATCTTAACCCTGCACTTTGCTCAGGATGAGCTGGCAAAACATCCCCTCCAGCTCGCCAGTCTGAAGCAGGAGGAGGCTTATTTAAAACAGGTTGATTGTATACTCAGGTTTTCTTCATGAGTAATTCAGATCAGCAGATCTCTGTCAGGCAAATTCGAGCGAAAGAAATTAAAGGAATCGGTTGCATTGTCATCGCCGGTCTGAGCGGCGGTTCAGGCAAATCCGTGGCTTCTGTGGCCCTGACAGCGGCCCTGCGCCGCCAAGGAAACCGGGTGGTGCCGTTCAAGAAAGGGCCGGATTACATTGATGCGGGCTGGATGACGGCGGCGGCGGGGAATCCCTGCTATAATCTGGATCCCTTTCTCATGTCTGCAGAAGCCATAACCGATTCCTTTCAGCAAAACGCTGTCGGAGCTGATTTTGCTCTGATCGAAGGCAACAGGGGGCTATATGACGGGGTGACCGCAGAAGGCGGTTTTTCCACAGCGGAACTGGCTGTCCAGCTTGATCTCCCTGTCTTGCTGGTGGTCAATTGCAGCAAGACCACCCGAACCGTGGCGGCTATGGTGCTCGGCTGTCAAGAACTGGATAAACGGATACGGATCGCCGGAGTCATCCTCAACCAGATCGCCACTCCCCGCCATGAACGCATTATTACTGAAGCCGTGGAAAAATACACCGGGGTTCCGGTGGTCGGAATTATCCCCCGTATGCGGGAGGATATCTTTCCCATGCGACACCTCGGAGTCACCCCGCATCAGGAATACGGAACAGCGGAAACAGAGGCCGCAGTCAGTCGTCTTGCCGAAATTGCGAAAGAGCATTTTGACTTAGAACGCATCAGCGACCTGATGGAAATACGTCATTTTCCTGCTCCGAAAAATTGCAGAACAAACTCTGCCGAAGAGGAAAAAATGACTGTCGGTGTTCTACGGGATGCGGCCTTTCAATTTTATTATCAGGAAAATCTGGATGCCCTGCGCCAGGGCAGTGCGAAGCTGGTGATGATCAACGCCCTGACCGCAGACAGCCTGCCCGCCGATCTGGACGCTCTCTATATCGGCGGCGGTTTCCCGGAAACCAGTGCCAGTCAGCTGGCGGAAAATGTCTCCTTTCGTAATTCTGTCCGGCGGGCGGCGGAGCAGGGACTGCCCATCTATGCGGAATGCGGCGGTCTCATTTTCCTCGGAAAATCCATTATTTTTGAGGGCACTGAATATCCCTTGGCCGGAGTCTTTCCAGTTACCTTCAGCATGTCCACCAAGCCCCAGGCACACGGCTATTCTATCTTTACCGTAGACAGAGAAAATCCCTTTTATCCAATCGGCACGAAGGTGAAAGGGCACGAATTTCGCTATTCGGTTGTGGAAAGCTGGGACGGAGATTCAGAGGATTTGGCTTTGCATATGGAACGGGGAACCGGTTTTCAGGAAAAACGGGATGGATTGCTAAAAAATAATGTGCTGGCCCTGTATACTCATGTTCTTGCTTCGGGGACACCGGAATGGGCGGTGGGGGTGTTGCGGGCAGCAAGGGACAGAAACAGAAGGTTATAAAAAAGGGCAGGTCTCTTATCAAAAGAGCCTGCCCCCGATTCTGCTTACTTGTCTTTGCAGACAGCTTTATTTCCCCAAGATATCAGCTCGAACGCTATTGGCAACATCAGCGGCCTGTTGAATCAACTCGTCCTTTACGCCCAGTTCCTTCAGGGTAGCTCCTAAATGCTCAATAATAATGTCATAATGGTTATCATTTAACCCTTTCGCAACAAGATGAGCATGACCGGCTCGCAGGTCTTTGCC
>CBDTVG010000290.1:0-3470 GCA_965363745.1 uncultured Candidatus Electrothrix sp.
AATGCGTTTACGCGCAAAGCAATCTACCGGCTTTAGCCGGTAGTACATTGAATTATTGTTATGAATGAAATTTGACACTGTAGGCTTCGTAAAATAAATGTAAAATAAATTTATTCCAGATAGATGGCATCTTGTGTATTCTCAAAAGCCTTGACGATCTCGGAATAATTCTCTATGGAATCTTCCAATCGAGAGGGCGATACTTTTTCTAATTTTGTAGTTAACTCCACGCTGCTTTCTATACAAAGAAATTCCAACATCATTTTATTCATTTTCGATGAATTTTTCAAGAACTCTTCATAGACAATTGTCATGTAGTTATGGTCAATAATTGATGCATTTTTCTTTAATTCTATATTTTCTTTTTTTATCATATCAACCTCTTCCTTCATGAGATCAACAGGAATAGCTATTTTTTTATGTTGAGGAGATATTTTTAAATAATCCCGTTGGAGATTGTTATAAAAACCAGTTTGGCGGGCACGTATTCTTGATACTGCTGTTTTTATAGCATTATTTCTCTCAACAAGAATTATTTTAATTTGTTCTTTTTTCAAATAATCTGGAACCATTGGGATTTTTTTGGCCTGATTCAACATAAGTTTAAAACCTATGGCATCAAAATCATTTATAGAAAAAAAATTATCTAAGTATTGAAATACCAGTCGTCTTTTTTGAAAAGTAAAAAAATATTTCCACGGAGCAATGTCTTGCAGGTATAGGTCGTAGGTTTTTTTTCCCCCTTTTTCCACTTTTTTTTTATTATCAAAAAGTTCTCCTGTAGACAAAATATCGGGGTGGCTGTTCAACAGACTCACAATTAAAGTCGTACCTGTTCGTTGCAAGCCAAATATTATATATTTAACCATGGCTTATAGCCTTCTCTTTAAATGGAAGCAAGTATACTTCATATTTTTTTGGAGATTTATCATTCGTTTTCTCTTTTTTATGGCACTTGGGAACAGAAATTAAATAACTGCCATATTTCGTACAGGCGACACGGTCACCGTGTGTTGCCCGGTTAGACAAATGGAGCAGTTATTAAATTCTCATTCCTTGGTCGATTTTTTGAAAAATCTGACAGTTGCCGACATGTTGACAAATTCAAGGTAAAAGAATTCTCATTTTGCCATAGAATATCAAAAAACCAGCTTGCAGGAAACAGTTTTTCTGATAGATTAGATTATTTGGCGGGGTCAAGTTCAGATGAATTTTTTATGCGCCAGGCAAAAATGCTTGGTTGCGATGTACCGGAGTGAAAATGCGTGACAGGTTAAAAGTTTTTTTACCGGGTGAAAATACAGCTATACTTATTACCGCCGCCTTTATCGGCTTGCTGGCCGGAGTTGTGATTATTGTTTTTCGGGAATCGGTTGAGTTTTTCCACGAATATTTGTTCGAGTACGGTTCGGAACTGCTTCGTATCGAGGAAGGAGGATGGCGCAGATTATTGTTGCCGCTGATCCCCATGTTCGGCATGACGCTACTCATCCCCCTGTCTCTGTTGTTTCCCGGTAAGGTGAACGGATACGGTTTTACTCGATTTCTGCGGCGGGTGAACTTAGAAAATGGTGTGATCAACGCCAAGAATATTTTTATTAAGATAGCGGCTACGGCTATCACCATCGGTTCCGGTAATTCAGCCGGTGTGGAAGGTCCCATCGCCCAAATCGGCGGAGCTTTAGGGTCTCAGTTTGGTCAGAAATTACGAGTGTCTGGGGCCCGCATGAAGATATACATCGCTGCAGGATGCGCTGGAGGTATCGCCGGTATCTTCAACGCTCCAATCGCCGGTATTTTTTTCGCCGCTGAAATTGTTTTGCTCGGCAGATATAATACCTCTTCCTTTTCAGCATTGGTTGTCGCCTCATCTATGTCGACGGTGGTTTCACAGGCCTATTACGGTGAGGTTTCAGCTTTTCCTATTCCGAATTACCATATGGTTAATCCTTTTGTGGAGATACCGCTGTATGCTATTATGGCCGTGATAATCGGGTTGCTGGCCGTGGCGCATATTCGTTTTTTTTATTTTGTCAGGGACAAATTTGAATCCCTGAAAATTCATGCTCAGGTCAAGCCTATTGTCGGAGCCTTTATGGTAGGCAGCATCGGGATTGTTTTCCCTCAGGTACTGGGAGACGGCTATGAGTATATTGGACAGGTTTTAGCCGGAGACGGAATAGTATGGGTTATGTTGGCTTTGATCACCCTGAAGTCAGTGGCCACGGCTATCACCCTTGGTTCAGGAGGGGCTGGCGGAATTTTCGCACCGGCTTTGTTTATCGGGGCGGTGATAGGAGGAGCCTTCGGCGGTATCGTCCACACGATTATGCCAAATTACACAGCTGAACCAGGCGCTTATGCAACCATAGGGATCGGCGCTTTTCTGGCGGCTTCCACCCATGCCCCCATGACCGCCATCTTTCTTCTCTTTGAGATGACCGGCAACTATAAGATTATGGTACCGGTGATGCTCACGGCTATTGTAGGAACCGTGATCGCCAATAAATTTTATAGTGATTCCATAGATACGGTTGATTTTACCCGTGATGGAATTAATATTCATGAAGGTCGGGAAGTGGCTATCCTTAAATCCATCAAGGTGGGTAAAGCGATCAGTGAAGATGTTGATTTTATCAGCGAGACTGCGAATATCAACAATTTGCTGGATCTGTTCGCCCTTGCTAAAGATTCGTTATATTTTCCGGTTGTTGATCATGAAGGAAAAATGGTTGGGGTGGTATCCATGCAGGATGTAAAAACCATTCTGCACGATGAACAGCAACGTTGCTGTTATCTGGTCGGTGCTATTTGCAGCCGAGATGTTATTACCCTAACGCCGGATCATAATCTTTTCGATGCGATACAGCTTTTTGATGTCAAGGGTATTGAGGAGATTCCAGTGGTTGAGAGCATGGAAGCACAATGGGTCGTGGGCAAACTCAAACGCCGGGATGTTATTTCCGCTTACAACCACGAGGTATTGAAACGGGGTATCAGTGAGAAAGCGGAGGATATCCGGGTTCTTTGTTCTTCATCATAATCAGGAAAGCATGAAAATCACCCTTTTTTCTTTTGGATTCAAATATGGTTATCCCGAGGCGAATATGGTCTGGGATGTTCGTTTTTTGCCGAATCCGTACTGGGATTTGCAGTTGCGGAATCATGCCGGGCTTGAAGAATCAGTGGCGGCCTATGCGCTGGACAATGCGACCGGGCGGCAGTTTTTGCAGCATCTTGAGCCGATTGTCCTGTTCACAGTGAACAGCCATAAAAAAACGGGGCGTAAAGAGATCAGTTATGCTGTAGGCTGTACCGGAGGGCGGCATCGTTCGGTTGCGGTGACTGAGCATCTCCGGCGATATTTAGCTGATCACATTGACAGCGGGGATGAACTCGTTGTTTCTCATCGGGATATTGAAAAAGGATAGAGGTGGCAGGATCGGGCAGGCATAGGGGCCATATACCCC
>CBDTVG010000291.1:0-3462 GCA_965363745.1 uncultured Candidatus Electrothrix sp.
CGGGTGATAAAGCGGATCAGGCGGTCCATCTCAATAAGCAAAAAATAAATCATCAAAATCAAAAAACAAAACTGGATCACAAAGCTCATGATATTGGCCGCCCAGACAGAGGCCTTATTATAAATAAACAGACCGGCATCCTTGCTCAAATCTGAAAAAATCTCTGTTACATCTGATGGTTGAAAATTAATTCCAAAGCCGCTGAGTCCCTGTTGCGCCTGAGCGACCCATTTGCTGTCCTGGATGCCCTGCTGCAATTTCAGCAACAAATTGGTGTCCCGGCCTAGCTGATACACGTTCAGCGCTTCCGAGGACAGGGCCCCTATGCAAAAGGTTAAGGGAATAAAGACAATAAGTGCGACAAGGGCGCAGGTCAGACTGGAGGCCATCCAGGGAGAAACCCATTTTCTCAACCAGCTATAAACAGGTCGAAAAATTCCAGACAATAAAAAGGCGAGGATTAATAACTGCCAAAACGGCCAGAGAACCAGCCCTAATAACAGGATGGATATGAGAAAAACAACCGTGAAATATCTTGATTGAACGCCATTCGGAGCATACTGCTCATATTGTTCGCCCCTGATTTTGGAACAGGACGGGTTTGATTTTGTTTGCTGTGTTTGCATGATGAATATGATTTATTTTTCAAATTCAAGAATAACCTGATCAACCATCAGGCGGTCACCTAGAGCGGCCGCAACGTGAGCTATATGAGCATCTGCAGGCGCGCAGCACGTTTTCCATTTTCATAGCCTCTATTACAGCCAATTCTTGGCCCGCCTTGGTCACTTTCCGTTACAGCTTTCTTATCATGTTCTTGCCCATAGTTCAAAGTCATTTACCCTCTGTCGGTTTATTGTTACTTGATCAGCTTCCTTCACAGTCAGTTTTCCAGATCACTGATCCTGATCATTTCTCGTTGAGGGCTTTTTTTAGCCGTGCTGTAACTGGCTGATTTTATGCTGCCACGTTGTAAGTGGCAATTTGGGTTAAAATAAGCCGCCGTTTTCCTCTATTTCATAGATGAATTGCAAACCGATATGTTCAATTAAAACAATTGAACCAAAAAAACTTGCAAGAAAAAAACTGAGCGATTATATTGAGTATAATAACAATTTAAAAAATTGTACCCTGAATTTTTTCGGGGTGGCCGTGAACGGATTTCCGTCCGCCGATCATTTTAGTATCACAAACAACTGGTACAGTGACCGACAAGTCCAGTTAAGAGGAAAGAGGAAAACACAAATCAAAAAAATAGCGTTGTAACAAAAAATGCTATCGCTCCAATGAGCGGGTGCATTTTTTTATCAGAACTGGGAAGTTAATAAAGCCACAGCCGCCGCAAGGCGGTGTCGGAAAGTCACGGGTCTTCGTTGGGAAGACGGCTGGGCCGCCTGCTTTCTGTTTCTTTTTTTTACTACCGAGAGGCATACAATGAAAAATCTGAAGAAGTCCAGAACATTCACGAACTGTCTGCTGATGACAGCAGCAACCGGTCTGACTATCGCCATGCTGACGGGTACCGCAGTAGCGGAAACAGTCGATGTCGACCTGACCGACAGTGTGCTTAAGCTGTACAAGAACATATATGGCAAAGACATCGTCAGGCTGAAAATCAGGGACATGGAGGGACTGGCCGAGGCAGTGGAGGATGCGGACGGGTTCACCCTAATTCTCGGTGCTGATCCCGAAGATCCAGCAGTCACATATGACAGCGGCTATGCACCGCTGGCGCCCAGGTGGGGCAGCATGGTGTTTTACTTGAATCAGGGAATCAGCATGCAGTGTAGCACGAGCAAAGAGAAATGCACGATCACTCTGTTGAATCAGGATATCATCAAGGATCTCCTGGATGCCGAAATGGAATTTAGTCTGGAAATCGGCGACACCAGCTACACCAATTATGGCGAATGGTCATTGACCGACGGACGGTTTGCGCCGTACATTAAATGGCGGTATGAAAAGGCGCTTCCGAAGGAACGAATCGTTTTCCTCTCCAAAGGCGCACCGAATGGCACCAATCTCGGAGGATTATCTGGAGCAGATGCGTTTTGTCAATCTGAGGCATCCCTGTATGGTCTTTCAGGAACATATAAAGCTTGGATCAGTGATAGCGTTGAATCACCCGATACACGCTTCGAAAAGAAGGGTGGTCCGTTCGTATTAGTAAACGGAGTGGTAATCGCAGACGACTGGCAGGATCTAACAGACGGAACATTACAACACCCAATTGACATTGGAGCAGACGAAACGGATCATCCTGTATTCGAAGCTTATACAAACACCGCTATAGATGGTACAGCCTATTCCACAGATCCTAATTTAACCTGCCTAGATTGGACAGACGTAAATTCAACGTACCATTTTTGGTCCGGCGAGGAGACAGCAGCAAACGAAAGATGGACCCACGATAACTACTATACCTGTGGGAGTCGTAATTATTGGGGACTTTACTGCTTTCAGCAATAATTATTAAACAAACCAAAAAACCGGGAGGAGCCGCAAGGCTCCCTCAGTTTCCGCCCCTCAATTCCCTCCAACTCCTGTAGTCGCAATCCAACTGTTTCTAAAAAAGCAACTTCCCAGCCCAAAAGAGTAGCACTAGGACGATACGGCTAAAATTTTCCTGCCAAAGCGATTTTCGATTGTAATAAATGCGTTTATACCATATATAGATACGCTGATTCAGCATATCATACTTCTATTTGTAAAAATGTCCACACGGCAATAAGCGGATCATATTGTTTATTGCTTACGGACGAAAAAGAGAGGAAATTTAAGCATGAAACTTGGAATCAACGGCCTCGGCAGAATCGGTAAACTTTCACTCTGGCACCATGTTTCACGCCAGTTTTTTTCAGAAATTGTTGTCAATTTAGGGCGTCAGGTCGGAAGCGGCTTGGAAGACATCGCCGCAATCATAGAGAAGGATTCCAGCTACGGCAGGCTTTCCACCTATCTCCACGGCCATAAGGGCGGACGGGTTATTGAGAACCTGAATGAAGCCGCAGGAACCATGACCGTGAACGGCATTCCCGTCACTATCCTGCGTAAAGCCCGCAATCCTAAAGATATACAATGGCAGGACAATAATGTCCGTATAGTGGCCGACACCACAGGCGTGTTCAAAGACCCTACCGCTGATGCTGAAGAGGGTTGGGGTTCCGTGCGCGGTCATCTCCAGGCCGGTGCAGAGAAGGTGTTGGTTTCCGCACCCTTTAAAATAAAATCCAAAGGCATCGACATGCCGGATGATGCGGTCACCACAGTCATGGGCATCAACGACGATGACTACAACCCGAATCGCCACTCCATTGTCTCCGCCGCTTCCTGCACCACCACTTGCCTCTCCTATATGATCAAGCCGCTCATGGATCATTTCGGTGCGGATCGGATGCTGACCGCCTCTATGGTCACAGTGCATGCGGCCACAGGTAGCCAAAAAGTGCTGGACAGCGTACC
>CBDTVG010000292.1:0-3454 GCA_965363745.1 uncultured Candidatus Electrothrix sp.
TCCTGAAAGTGCTTCATCCCATATTCGGCACATTAGCCACCCCGTCAGGAGCCATTAATGCGCGGATGGAACAATTTTCTCTGCCGCTTGGGAAAAAGGGGCTTGAGCGGATTAATTTTAAGGTCTTTCTTGACCTCAACGGAATCGTTCTGCAAGCAAAAGGGGTGTTGAGCAACATTTTGGAAATGGCTGGCTATACTGAGAGGTCGTTGACCCTGAAAAATAAAAATATAACCTGCGAAGGAGTTAAAGGGAAAATCACCTGCTCGCCCATTAAGATAACTGTTGCGGATTCGGAACTGATTATCAGTGGCTCTGCAGGTATTGATGGCAGCCTTGATTATGTCGTGGATGTGCCGGTGACCAAAAGACTGTTGGGTAAAAAAGGTTATGAAATGCTCAAAGGAACAACCCTGAAAGTGCCTGTGAAAGGGAGCAGGGGCAAGCCAGTGTACAGTCGTGAAGCAATGATGCAGGCATCATCGGATCTGCTCAAGCAGGCCGCTGGGCAATCGACCAGGAATGTCATTAAGGAGCAGGCGGACAGAGCTGTGCCGGGCCTTAAGGGCGTACCGGAATTGCTTGACGGCTTGTTTGCAAAATGAGTTTGTCGAATTATTCCATCCTGCAATGTGAGAATGACGGTGAGCACTCTGTTTAAACTTTCCTGTATCGGTGCCGGAGGTTTTACCGGTGCCGTATTGCGTTTCCTTGTCAGCTCCTGGGTTCAAAACCGATCAGGCTCCATGTATCCGTTCGGCACCTTGGCCGTAAACATGATAGGTTGCTTGCTGATCGGTTTTTTGAGTGCGCTGGTCGAGACCAGATCCATGTTTTCCCAAGAGACCCGTAGTTTTGTACTTATTGGTCTGCTGGGAGCCTTCACCACTTTTTCCACCTTCGGCAATGAAACTCTGCATCTGATTCGAGAGAGCCGAATTGAGCTGGCTGCGCTGAATGCCGGTGTTCAGGTGGTAGCCGGAGTGGGGCTGGTCTGGCTGGGGCGGGTTGTTGCTTTTATGATTTATTATTATATTATTGGTATCCTAGAATAATTTTTTCATAAAGCAGCATGAACCCGTTCTTCGCTTGACACGTTTATCACGGATTGGTATCACATAAATAAGATGCAAAAAAAATCGTGTCGTCCTAAAAATAAAAAATGAGATAATAAAATGAGTAATAAATATTTTATTTTGAGCCTATTGACGTTGTTCGCAGTCGTCCTTCCTTTAACCTCAGTTTATTCCGCCGAGATAGAGGATGATGTGTTGACAACCATTGATGAGGCGGTTAAGCAGTACAAGGAAGGTGAGTTCGCCGCAGCTATCTCCAACCTCGATTACGCCACCCAACTGATCCGTCAAAAGAAAAGCGAACGAATGAAGGCTCTGCTGCCTGAACCTCTTGCGGGTTGGCAGGCAAAATCCGCCACAGCTCAGGCTCTCGGCACAGCGGTTTTTGGCGGCGGCGTGACGGTGAATCGTGACTATTTTAACAGCGTCGGATCTTCGCTCTCTATAGAAATAGTCTCTGATTCTCCTGTATTGCAATCTATCATGATGATGCTCAACAATCCTATGTTCGCTGGCGCTTCCAGCGGCATCATCAAGACCATTAAACGGCAGCGCGCTATGATTAAGTACGACAACAAGGACCGTAACGGTGAAATTAATATTGTGGTCGCCAGTCGTTTTATGGTTACTCTTAAAGGTCACAAGATTGATCGGGCCACCCTGATTCAATACGCCGAAGCGGTTGATTTTGATGCTCTGTCCAAAAATTAACCGGCAGACCTGAGTACAATAGCAAAAATTCTCCTAGGGAGTGCCGCAAAGGTTTTTCCTGTGCGAGATGAGCCCTCTGTCACCCTGACTAGAATTGGCCTTCTTCTTGGTGACAGGGGCTTTTTTTTATCCTGGATTCAAAGAGCATGGAGCCGCCGCAATGAGCGAACAGCAAAAGGGACAACCCTATATTCGCCCGATAACCGATGAGGCGATTTTAAAGGTGACCAAGGAAATCATCGTCAAGTTTATTGAAATTGGTCGGGTGACACCTGGAAATTTTGAGGAACATTATGAACGGGTCTTCAACACCGTTAAACAATCAGCCAGAAATCTGCAATGAGACCGGTGAAGAGATCGGTGACGACAGCGCATCTTGATCCGCAGCTCAATGTTGCACCGGATAGAATCGAACACATTCATATCATGGGGGTCTGCGGAAGCGGTATGGCCGCCATGGCCGGAATGCTCAAAGATAGCGGTTACAAGGTAACCGGTTCGGATCAGAATGTGTATCCGCCCATGTCTGATTTTCTTACCCAGGCCGGTATTGAGGTCATGCAGGGATATGTGGCGGAAAATTTGGAGCCACGCCCAGATTTGGTGATTGTCGGCAATGTAATTCGGGCCGTGTACCCGGAAGCCATACAGCTGGCTGAATTGGGCATTCCCTATCTGTCCATGCCCCAGGCCTTGGGTTATTTTTTTCTGAGTGGTAAAGAAAGCGGCGGGGAGGAGCGGATGAAATCGTTGGTGGTCGCTGGAACCCACGGCAAAACGACGACCTCCTCTTTGTTGGCTACAGCCTTATATCGGGCAGGTAGTTCACCGGGTTTTCTCATCGGCGGCATTGTCGAAGCCTTTGGCCGGAATTATCGCCTTGGGGAGGGTAATTTTTTTGTGGTGGAAGGAGATGAATACGACACCGCCTTTTTTAACAAGGTCTCCAAATTTCTCCACTACCGGCCCCATTATGCCATCCTGACCTCTGTTGAATTTGATCACGCTGATATTTTTACTGACCTTGCACAAATCAAAGATTCCTTCAGGCGATTTATCGAACTGATTCCCTCTGACGGTGCATTATTTGCCTGCATGGATGATCCGGTGGTTGCGGAGTTAGCCGCTCAGTGTACGGCCCCGGTTATTAGTTATGGAACCGGAAAGAATTGCCGATGGCGGTTGCGAGATCTTGCTGTAGCCGGTCTCAATTCTACTTTTTCCGTTGATAAGGACGGGGTATTCTTTGGTGCATTCACCCTCCCTATGCCAGGTCAACATAATGGGCTCAACGCCTTGGCCGTGATTGCGCTTATGGATCATGTCGATATTGCGAAAAATGCTATTCAGCAGGGTCTGGCATCGTTTGAAGGTGTCAAACGACGACAACAGATCAGAGGTGAGGTCAACGGAATCACGGTTATTGATGATTTCGCCCACCATCCCACCGCTGTTCGGGAGACGGTCAAAGCCCTGCGCTCAGCTTGGCCGGAACGACAATTGGTGATTGTCTTTGAACCCCGGACCAATTCTAGCCGCAGGGCGGTTTTTCAGCAGCAGTATGAAAGGGCGTTTATTGGAGCGGACAGAGTTATTGTTCGTGAAATTGTGCCTCTTGTTGACGTGGCTGTGGAAGAACAGTTTTCATCTCGGCAATTGGTTGCGGC
>CBDTVG010000293.1:0-3435 GCA_965363745.1 uncultured Candidatus Electrothrix sp.
ATATTCTTTAAAAACATCAAGTTATATACTGACATTATATTTCGGCCTCACCCTCTGGAAGTGTAAAACAACCCATGCAACATATTGAATCGAATATAAAAAATCGCTGGTCACCGCTCCCTGAATTGCGAACAGCGGCAAAATCCTAAAAATGCGCACATGCCACTAAAGACACTTTCCCTCAAGGCCCCGGCCAAAATAAATCTCTATCTGGAAATCCTCGGCAAAAGGGCGGATGGCTACCACGAGCTGCGAACCCTGATGCAGAAAATTTCTCTGTACGATGAGCTGGAACTGACCCTCGTTGCTGAACCCGGTGTGCGGCTTTCTTGTCAGGGAGCTGATTTGCCGGAGGATGAAGGGAATATTGTCGTGCGGGCGGCTCAATTATTTCTGGCCCGAACCGGCAACAGCGAACAGGGCTTGCGTATTGCCCTGAAAAAAAATATCCCTCTGGCAGCCGGTCTCGGCGGTGGTTCCAGTGATGCCGCAGCGGTGCTGAAAGGGCTGGATCAACTGCTGCAAACCTCCTGTTCGGTCGAGGAACTGGCCGATATGGGCGTGCGGCTCGGCGCAGATGTCCCGCTATTTATTTATGACTTTCCGGCGGTCTGGGCCACAGGGATAGGGGAAAAAATTAAGCCTGCGGTTCCTCTGGACGGTTATAAGGTGTTGCTGGTAAATCCTGGAATCGCGGTCTCCACACAATGGGCTTATGCCGCTTTTTCCTCGGAAGTTGAAAATATTGCATTGACAGGAGAAGTAAAACCGTTTATCTTTTTTGGTTCTGCAAACGGTGACGGCGAATTTAAGTGGGATGATTTTTTCGCTGAACACAGCTTTCAGCCGAATGCGCTGAGGAATGATCTTGAATCGGTGACAGCTGCGAGATATAGCGTGATCGGCGCACTGAAAAAGCGACTGCTTGCGGCGGGTGCGGTTGGAGCTATGATGTCCGGCTCAGGATCGACGGTTTTTGGTCTTTTTGAGCGAAAGGCGTGGGATCAAGCAGTATTGTGTTGTCAGTTGTTAAAAAAAGAATATGATCAGGTCTATCTCTCAGATCCTCTCGTTGTATAAGAGAGATCGGAATGGTTGCCTGCTGTTGATTGAAATGCGAAAATTATGGTATGGGGCGTCGTCAAGCGGTAAGACACAAGGTTTTGATCCTTGCATTCGGGGGTTCGAATCCCTCCGTCCCAGCCAGTTTTTTGTTCAGGCATTTATGTTATGAGGTTCTGAGATGCCAAATATAATGAAGGTCTTTACCGGTAACGCCAATCCTGAAATTGCTCAGGAAATATGCAATTATTTGGATATGCCGCTGTCAAGTGCGGAAGTGCGAAAGTTCAGCGACGGGGAAATTTCCGTTGAAATCGGTGAGAATGTACGAGGGACGGATGTCTTCGTTATTCAGCCGACCTGTACGCCGGTAAACGATCATTTGATGGAACTGCTGATTATGGTTGATGCCTTGCGCAGAGCATCGGCTAGGCGTATCACGGCTGTGCTTCCTTATTATGGTTATGCGCGTCAAGATAGAAAAGTTCGGCCTCGTGTCCCTATAACGGCCAAGGCTGTGGCCGAAATGCTGATGGCTGTCGGTACCCGGCGGGTGCTGTGTATGGATCTTCATGCCGGACAGATTCAGGGGTTTTTTAATATTCCCGTGGATCATCTTTATTCCTCTCCTATTATGCTGAAACATATCAGGCGTAATTTTGAGGATGTGGTTATGGTCTCGCCCGATGCCGGAGGTGTCGAGCGAACTCGTGCCTTTGCCAAGCGTCTTAATGCGGATCTCGCTATTATTGACAAACGACGAGATCGGGCCAATGAATGCGAGGCCATGAACGTTATCGGCGATGTGAGCGGCAAGACGGCTGTTCTGCTTGACGATATGGTTGACACCGCAGGTACCTTATGTGGTGCCGCTGCCAAATTGAAAGAGAACGGAGCCAAG
Source organism: uncultured Candidatus Electrothrix sp. (assembly GCA_965363745.1). Taxonomy (GTDB): domain Bacteria; phylum Desulfobacterota; class Desulfobulbia; order Desulfobulbales; family Desulfobulbaceae; genus Electrothrix. The sequence goes on from CBDTVG010000293.1 coordinate 1,964, forward strand.
GAAGTGCATGCCTGTTGTTCGCACGCGGTGCTTTCCGGGCCAGCTGTTGAGCGGATCAATGATTCTCAGATTAAATCATTGGTAGTGACAAATTCCATACCGCTTACCGATAAGGCTGATCGCTGTGATAAGATTACAGTATTGTCAGTTGGGGAACTGCTTGGTGAGGCAATTAGCCGAATCCATTCGGAAGACTCGGTAAGCTATCTTTTTGTTTGAATGTACTTGGTGTTCAGCGCGGAAAACATCAGGTCTCTCATTTGATTATATTTTGATACAAGAAAGGGGAGTAATATGATTCAGGTTGATATTCCGGCCTCTGTACGCACGGTTTTCGGAAAAGGTCCAATGCGGCGGCTTCGTATGGATAAAAAAACTCCGGCGGTGGTGTACAGCAAGGGTGGAAGTGCTCTCGCCCTGCAGTTTGACGAAAAAATATTATATAAAGATCTGTTGTTTATCCATGGTCGCAACGCTGTTGTCACGTTAAGCGTTGAAGGAGATACACAAGAAAAACGACATGCCATCGTGCAGGAAATCCAGAAGGATCCTGTTATCGAGATGGTCAAGCATGTTGATTTTCTGGAAATTGATCTTGAGAAGAAAATTGATCTCGCCGTATCCTTGCGATTGACCGGTGTCGCCAAAGGCGTAGATATCGGTGGTGAACTGTCAGTGCCCAAGGAAACAATTACGTTGCACGGTTGTCCTTTGGATATTCCTGATGAAATCGTTGCCGATATAACAGAGCTAGAGCGTGGCGGAGAAGGACTGCGCTGTTCGGATCTCGCAATACCTGAGAAGGTTACAATGCTGGATGATCCAGCGGCGGTGTGTGCCGTGGTGATCAACTGACAGTATAGGTTTGTTTGTTGTCCGGGAGAATTTTGCCGGGCGCAAAGCGCATATTTTGTAAAACAGAGCCGAAAGAAAGCATGCCTTTCTTTCGGTTTTTTTGTTGGAGAAATTCGGTGAGGCCTTGGGATATTGATATGCCTTACCGGGGATCAGGAGGGCATGTACGGTATGGGGGATTCAGGTTTTCTGATTGTCGGGCTGGGCAATCCGGGTGCGCAGTACGAGCTGACTAAGCATAACGCCGGTTTTCTCGCTCTTGATTATTTTGCGGATCAGCACGGCTATACCTTGAGTAGCGAGAAATGGCGGGGTATCTACAGTGCGGAACGGCTGGGTGAACGGCGTATCCTGCTGGTCAAACCTCAGACTTTTATGAATAAGTCCGGGGAGTGTGTTGCCCGCTTCGTTGATTTTTACAAAATTGAACCGGCAAATATCTTGGTTGTCCATGATGACCTTGACCTGCCTCCGGGCCGAATAAAGGTTGCTGCCAAGGGAGGGGCCGGAGGGCATAACGGGATTCGTTCCCTGATACAGAACCTCGGAACAGCCGAATTCGCCCGCCTGAAGATCGGTATCGGTCGCCCAGAACGCAATGAACAGGGCCAGGGAAT
>CBDTVG010000294.1:0-3420 GCA_965363745.1 uncultured Candidatus Electrothrix sp.
GCCTTTTTCAGGGATAAGCAGGACAGGCAGGCCCAAGAACGTCTTGAGATGATCACCGGGACCTATCGTGAACGAATTTTCAACCAAGAGGGCGGCGCATATTGGGAAAAGCTGTTTCGCTGGCCTACCGAAATGGTTGAAAATGACGAGGGCCAAATCGGGGTGGTTGTTCCCACCTATCAGGATCATTTTTTTTTCACCACAGGCTCCATTAATGACGATTTTTTAAAAATTAAAGGCAGGGAAAAAGAAGGCAAATGGTTCTCTTCGCCGACCAATAGAAATAAGTATCTTGATCCTGCTGAACGGGGCAACTGGCTTGATTATCTCCGCATATCCATCCTGCTCAGTCGGGCGGTGCGGCGAATGCATGCGGCTGGCTTGGCCCATTCTGATTTATCCTATAAAAATGTATTGATAGATCCGGTAGGCGGCAACGCCTGTATTATTGATATTGACGGGCTGGTTGTGCCGGGAAAATTTCCCCCTGACGTGGTGGGCACGCCTGATTTTATCGCGCCGGAGGTGATCAAGACCTGCCATTTAGAACGAAAAGATCCGAACAGGAAGTTGCCGTCAATTTATACGGACCGGCATGCCTTGGCCGTGTTGATTTATATGTACCTGCTTCTCCGTCATCCTTTACGCGGAGACAAGGTGCATGATGTTGATGACCCGCAGCGTGATGAAGATCTGTCTATGGGTGAGCGGGCCTTGTTTGTTGAGCATCCAAAGGATCAATCCAACAGGATTAACTTGGATTATCTCAAACCCTTGGAAATTCTTTGGAAGGATACAGCGACCCTGCCCTGTCAGGTTACTGGGCCGTATTTAAAGAAATTATTTCACCAAGCCTTTGTTGATGGCCTGCACGCTCCAGAGAAAAGGCCCACAGCCGATGAATGGGAACAGGCTCTGGTCAAGACGGTTGATTTGCTTCAGCCCTGCGCAAACAGCGAATGCCAGCAGCAATGGTATGTGTTTGACAATACAAAATCTCCAAAATGTCCGTTCTGCGCAACGAAGTACACGGGCAAGCTGCCGGTGCTGAACCTGTATTCCAGCCGCCACGGCGGAAAATTTCTGTCGGATAATTATCGCCTGATGGTCTACACTGGCCAGTCGCTTTTTTTATGGCATGTGAACCGAAATATTGTGCCCAATGAACGGTTAGGTGAGCGAGATCGGCAACGAGTCGCCTATTTTATTTTCCACAACAATAACTGGTTGTTGATTAATGAACAACTGCCCGAATTAATTGACCTGAGCAATAACAAACCGGTTCCGATTGGCGGTCGAATTATTCTCAAAAATGACAGCAGAATCTTATTTTCAAAAAAGAGCGGTGGCAGGCTGGCCCTTGTTCAGCTTGTGAATGCGTGATGCAGGCAATCGGCATACATTGATAATTTTAAAATTTTAAAGGAGAACTAGCTGAGATGTATCATTTTAAAGGGCTTTCGCGGCAGGAAATAGAGGCTTCGCAAGCAAAGCACGGTTCAAACCAGCTCAGTGCTGTTGAGACGGAGACGTTCTGGGACAAACTGCTCGGCAATTTCAAAGACCCGATGATCATCATTCTGACCGTCGCCTTGGTCATCATCACCGTTTTGGCGTTCCTCCACTATGCTGAATGGTATGAAGGAGTCGGCATTGCTGCAGCAGTGATTCTGGCCACCTTGGTCGCAACGATTTCCGAGTTTAAAAATGAGCAGACCTTTCAAAAGTTGCAAGAGGAAGCGTCTAAGATCAAAGTAAATGTCTTCCGGGAAAACAGCGTGTCTGTGGTCGGCATTGACCAGATCGTGGTTGGCGATTTTATCCTGCTTCAGCCGGGAGATAAAATCCCGGCAGACGGGGCTGTGGTGCAGGGAAAAGCCAAGGTGAGCCAAGCCTCCCTGACCGGCGAGCCTGAGCCTCGGAGCAAAACTCCCGGCGAAGCGGACGTGGAGAATCTCGAAGATAACCATGCTGTTTTTCGGGGCACTATTGTTGAAGACGGCGAAGCGGTCATGGAGGTGCAGCAGGTCGGTGACAAAACCCATCTTGGCAGACTGGCTGAAGGCTTGCAAAGCGATGAGCGTTTAGGGCCGTTGCGGGTGAAGCTGGCCAAGCTGGCGGACCAAATCGCTTTGTTCGGCTACATTGCCGCACCGATGATCGCCTTAGCATTCATGTTTAAGGCCATTTATTTAGAAAACGACGGTCAACCGCTGGTTTACAGCATTGTTATGGCTTTGATTCTGGCGGTCATCATTATTGTCGTGGCTGTTCCTGAAGGGTTGCCCATGATGATTGCCATTGTCCTCGCCCAAAATATGCGCAAGCTGCTGAAATCTAATGTGCTGGTGCGCCAGCTACTCGGAGTTGAGACTTCCGGCAGCCTTAACCTGCTCTTCACGGATAAGACCGGCACTATCACTAAAGGCCAGATGGAAACTGTGGGTTTTCTGGCGGTTGCGGATGCGGAAACAGGCGATGCCATGATGCAGTACGGCTCCCTTGATGAGCTGTCGGAAAAGAATGCCTATCTGCTCGATTTGTCACTACGTGAGAACAGCTCTTGCGTGGTCAACGGCAATGCAGCAAAAGAATCTGAACGAATTTTGGGCGGCAACAGCACCGACCGAGCCTTAGTAAAATTTTCCCAAGCTGATATCAAGGAAGGCCGGTACGAGGAAAAATCCTTTGAGCGGGTGGATGAGTTGCAATTCAATTCTTCCCGGAAGTTTGCCGCAGTCCGTCTACAGGAGCAGGACGGTAAACTGATGACCTATCTCAAAGGGGCACCGGAACGAATTTTAGACAAATGCGGCTCGTTCTACACCAGCCAAAGCGAAATTGCCGTTCTTTCAGCAACACAAAAAGAGGCGATCTTCAAAGAGATTGACGGCAGAGGAGACAAGGGCTTCCGTTTAATCGGCATTGCCTTGACGGAAAAGGAAATTCCTACCGGTCTGGATGAGCTAGACGATGAACTGAGTCTGCTCGGCTTTGCTCTGATCCGCGATGATCTACGGCCTGACTCGGCTGCCACGATCAAAGAACTACACAGTGCGGGCATTCAGGTCGTCATGATCACCGGTGACCGTAAAGGAACAGCCGAGGCGATTGCCAAAGATGCTGGCCTGATAACTTCCCCGGAGGATATCGTTCTGACATCCAATGAAATGGCGCAACTTTCCGATGATGCTCTGAAAGATCTCATTCCTCAGTTGAAGGTCGTCTCCAGATGTCTTCCTTCGGACAAATCCCGCTTGGTCAAAATAACGCAGGAAATGGGTCTAGTGGTTGGCATGACCGGTGACGGGGTCAACGACAGTCCGGCTCTGAGCAGTGCGGATATCGGTTTCGGTCTGGGTAGTGGCACCGAAGTGGCTAAAGAGGCTTCGGATATTGTTGTGCTTGACGACAACATCA
>CBDTVG010000295.1:0-3408 GCA_965363745.1 uncultured Candidatus Electrothrix sp.
TGAAAGAGGCCCGCGCCGGGCTTGTCTTAGGCAAAAAACCGGAACAGGCCAGGATCAGGCTGGGCAGTGGTGATTATGAATTTAGCATCACCTTAACTGCCACCGCCATGGAATTTCGTAGTGTGCGCCTGCCCAAAACAGCAGGGACAGAAGATAGCGAGGATGATGACCATAACAGCTTGGAAGGACAGCTACTGGAGCGAATTTCTCTGTTTGAGGAGGGCATTGAGCTGGTCAACAAGCTGTTCCGCCTGTTCATCACCATTCGCACCTCGGATGGGTGGTCGGATGAACTGATCAAACTCCGTGAATGGGTTCACAGCAATGCGGATCATTTGACGAGATAAAGCGAAAATGCAAACAATGCAGACGATGCTGGATGGTTAAGGCGAATTACGTGGACAAGAGAAAAAACGGAAAAGAAGAATATGGAATTTGAAACCGTTATCGGGCTGGAAATCCATGCCCAGATGAAGACAAAAAGCAAGATATTCTGCGGCTGTTCCACCGAATTCGGTGCGCCGCCCAACACCCATACCTGTCCGGTCTGTTTGGGAATGCCCGGTTCTTTGCCCGTGTTGAACCGACAGGTGGTGGAAAACGGGATCAAGCTGGCCCTTGCTGTGGATCTTCAGATCAACCGAGACAACCGGTTTGCCCGGAAGAATTATTTTTATCCAGATTTGCCCAAGGGCTACCAGATCTCTCAATTTGAACTGCCCATTGCTGAACACGGTCAAGTAGAGATTGAAGTGGACGGAGTGAAAAAGGTTATCGGTATCACTCGTGCCCATATGGAGGAGGATGCGGGGAAGCTAGTGCATGACGACGTAGAGCCGCAGAGCTATGTGGATCTCAACCGTGCCGGTACCCCCTTGCTGGAAATCGTTAGCGAGCCAGATTTACGTGCGCCGGAAGAAGCGGTAGCCTACCTGAAAAAGCTGCACGGTATTGTCCGCTATCTGGAGATCTGCGACGGCAATATGCAGGAGGGCAGTTTCCGTTGCGATGCCAATATCTCGCTACGGCCCAAAGGACAGGAAAAATTGGGCACCCGAACAGAATTGAAGAACATGAATTCCTTTAAAAATGTGCAACTGGCCTTAGAGTATGAGGAACGCAGACAGCGGGATATTCTGCTGGATGGCGGCTCTGTGACCCAGGCCACCTTGCTTTGGAACCCGGATACGAGCCGAACTGAGTCCATGCGGGGCAAGGAGGAAGCCCATGATTATCGCTATTTCCCAGACCCAGATTTAGTACCGATACATATTGACGAGGAATGGATTGAACGGGTACGGGGCGATCTGCCAGAATTGGCCGGGGAGCGGCAGCAGCGTTTCATGAACGATATTGGTCTGCCGGAAGATGTTGCCGCCATCCTGACCTCCTCCCGTGAACTGGCTGATTTTTTTGAGCAGGTCTGCCGGGAGTATGATAATCCGAAAAAGGTGAGTAACTTTATCACCACCGAGCTGCTGCGGGAATACAGCCCGGAACGCATTAATGCCTGCCCGGTTTCCGCATCTCAATTGGCGGCTTTACTGCTCATGGTGGAAAAGGCCACGATTTCCGGCAAGATCGCCAAGACCGTGTTTGCCGACATGCTGGAATCCGGCGATGACCCTGAAAAAATCGTCAAGGCCAAGGGCTTGATCCAGATGAGCGATGAGGGCGAACTGGTCGCCATTGTCCGGGAAATCATTGCGGCCAATCCAGAGCAGGCCCAGCAGTTCCGGGACGGCAAGACCAAGGTCATGGGTTTCTTTGTCGGGCAGCTTATGCAGAAGACCAAGGGCAAGGCCAATCCTCAGATGGCGAATCAGTTATTTGCGAAGGAGCTGGGGTAAAAGAGGTATTGTATACTGTATACTCGAATATTGAAAGAATGATGAACGATAAAGAGGAGGATTTCATGACACCATCATACCATCATGCTTATCTCAGCGGCAATGTGATTGCGGCTCTGCATAAATTGAAGAAATATTCAGTATTTTCAGAACTGGCACTCCAAATGGAGAAAGATTATATCGCCGATGTCTGTGTCTATCCCAAACGGAAAATATATTTTTCAGCAGGCGATATGATTAAAATGACAGAAATGCCGCTCTTGGCGGTGGAGATTTTGTCGCCAACTCAAGGAACTCAGGAGATTTTAGAGAAGTTCGTGGCCTATTTCCAGGCGGGGATTCAATCCTGTTGGCTAGTCATTCCTGTTGCCCAGTCTATTACAGTGTATTCCTCAATGGAGCAGGCGCAGACATATACGCAGGACGAAATCATAGACAGCGTTTTAGATATCCGTATACCGATTCAGGAAATTTTTGAATCATGACAAGGGGCAACGGCATTTGTTCCCTTGTTTTTTTGTCCGGCAAGTCAAGGCGGGGCGACCCGCCTCTCATGTCACTCCCAATCCAAGCCGATATCACAGGCCGAAGCGGAATGGGTCAGAGCACCAATTGAGATAATACCCACCCCGGTTTCAGCAATACCCCGCACCGTGTCCAAATTCACCCTGCCAGAGGCCTCCACCAAGGCCCTGCCGTCAATTATGGCCACAGCTTGACGCATCATGGCCAAGTCCATATTATCCAGCATAATGATCCGCACCCCGCATCGCAGGCATTCCTCCACCTGCTCCAATGTGTCGGTTTCCACCTCAATAGCGATGGTGTGGGGCACAGCGGCCTGCGCTTTTTCCACGGCTCTGGTGATGGAGCCGCAGGCCGCAATATGGTTGTCCTTGATCAGCACCCCGTCGCTGAGGCTGTAGCGATGATTCTTGCCGCCGCCCGCCCGAACAGCGTATTTTTCCAGCATCCGCAGGCCCGGTGTGGTTTTGCGGGTATCGACAATGTTGACTTTGAGCCCCTGCACCGCATCCACGTATTGGCGGGTCAGGGTGGCGATGCCGCAGAGCCGTTGCACCAGATTCAGAGCCACTCGTTCGCCCCGGAGCAGACTGCGCACCGAACCGCTGATCCCCATCAGCACCTCGCCCTTTTGCACCTCCCGTCCGTTCTCTGCCATTTGCGAAAAGGAAAGCTCGGCATCCAGTAAGCGAAAGACCCTGGCTGCGACCTGTTCCATGCCGACCGCAATCAGAGATTCTCTGGCCCTGAGCGTGACCGATGCGGTTTCCTGATTGGTAAAAATCGCATCCGTGGTGATGTCGCCATGTTCTAAGTCTTCCCGCAAGAAATTGCGGAGCTGTTCATCAAGAAGAAAGGTGTCCATTATTCTTTTGGGGTATTTTTTGAAAGATGCAGCGGAATCAGGTATGTCTGTCCGCACGTTTTTGAATGTGCTGTAAGATTTCTTCATGCAGGGTGGTGGCCCATTGACGGATGCTTTCATCAGGAAGGGTTTCCATTGCAATGATTTTTTTCAGGCAGGCATTGGCGG
>CBDTVG010000296.1:0-3391 GCA_965363745.1 uncultured Candidatus Electrothrix sp.
CGTGTGTTGCCCGGTTAGACAAATGGAGCAGTTATTAAATTCTCATTCCTAAGAGCGGGGATAACACTATGAATACCATCAGCTATAAAGGCTACACTGCAAAAATTGAATTCGACACGGAGGATAATATCCTGTTCGGCAACATTATCGGCATTCGTGATACCGTCGGTTTTCATGGCGAGTCGGTCAGCGAATTACAGGAGGCCTTTCATGAGGCGGATTTTTACCTTGAAACCTGCGAAAAAGCCAACAGAGATCCCAATAAACCGTTTTCAGGTAAATTTCTGGTCAGAGTGGATTCATCGCTCCACAGCAGAATAGCTGCCGCCGCAGTGCATACCGAAAAAAGCCTGAACAAATGGGTGAGCGATGCCCTTGAACAGGCCGTTCGGGCGCATTGATTCCAAAGCATGACACTACTTCAAAGCGATAGAGAAAACGACCTTCAGGCCGGGGAACATTCAGGGTCAGATTCTGTTTCTACAACGACCACATTTTTTTTATCATAGATAACAGTGGATCGTTCACTATTCACGACTCAATGTAATTGAATCTCTTGCGTTGGGCCATTAATCTAATGGCGACCAGCATCTTTTTGGAAATCTTAGCCATTGCCGGAGCCGTAGGTATATCTTGCTTGTCCGGATTTCGGCTGTAGCAGTATAATTGCTACAATCATCCCTCCGGGTAATCCTAGCCAGAGACCGTGCTGACACGCCTTCCCGCTCCAATCTCGCTGTTCCCCCGCCCCACTCAAAACAGAAAATAGAAAGAAATATGATATCTTCGAATCCCAGCCTTCTCAATCGAGTGACCACGCGAAGAGCAGTTTGGCCGGAGTTTAGAACATCATCAACAATCACAACTCGGTGACCGGGACATAAATCTCCTTCCAGTTCCTTCCCTGTACCATATTTCTTTCTTCTGTTTCTAAGAATTCCTCCTCTGAAGTCGTGAGTGCCGTGCAGCACCAATCCGCCGATAAGAAAAGTCGCCCCCACACCGAAACCTACCACCTGACATACACCTTCGTTTACAAGTTGCCTGGAGAGCAATGTAATAATCTGCTTCAAAATGTCTGAGTGAGACAAGCCCAAACGACAATCAAGTATCCAACTATTTATATTGCCGCTACGAGTTCGAAAACAGCCCTCACGATAGCTGGCCCTGATAAGATCCGCCACTTCTTGTGAACATTCTGAATTCGGATGTACATTTATTAGCACGACTATCCTTGGCGAATATAGCGCAGCGGCACTTGGGCCTCGAAAATCCCGCCCCGTTTTCCACTCTTGAGATGCTTGACGCGCAGTGTATAAATTTTTATCAATGTGTTGCGTGGCTCCATAGACCAGACCATATTATTTCTGCGTGTGATTGATGCTCCAGACGGAATGATATTCGATCCCCATGTGCGACGTATTGAGTCTGCCCCATAGTGAGATCTTCCATGCAATTTGCCCTTCTCCATTCGATAGCTTACCCCATCAATGCTCAGTTCCGAACTCGTAAGATTTTTAAAAGTGACTTCATAAAATGAAGTATCTACTTCTGCATAGTTATGCGACGACGAGTAGGAACTCGGATCGCCGGGCTTTTTTCCAATGTATCGACACGCTATCCTCAAGAGCGCCTGATTGCCAACAGAGATGACTTTTTCGTAGTTGTGTTCATTTCTCCAATCTACCCGTTCGACGATCTCCAAGACAGTCGGCGATTCGCTGCACGCTGTTAGCAGCACAGCAATAATTCCGCCTATTACGAATATGTAATGTCGGACTGTCTGTTCGTTTCTATCAGCCTCCGTCACCGCCTCCGCCTCCGTCACCGCCTCCGTCACCGCCTCCGTCACCGCCTCCGTCACCGCCTCCCCAGCCTCCTCCGCCGCCACCGTCACCACCCCAGCCGCCGCCTCCGTTTATTCCTACAATTATAATTACTAATATAACGATGATCAAAATAACAAATTCCATTGCATTCTCCTGACTATCCTATGTTGAACGTCATTTTTCCGGCTTCGAACCATCATAAGGTGATATTTTTCTTTTTATTATCCATAGACTCGTAGAATTTTTTCTCCCACTCTAACAAATTGATAAGGGTGTTGAAAAGTATGCCTATAAATGCTTGAAATAGCGACATTCTACACAAAAAAGCGCTTTGTTGAATAATGACGAATAATCAAAAAGTTACGCTGATTATTTCAACACCCTTTTGATATATAGTTTCCCCTATACAATACCTTCGCCAAATGATAAAAACGGATAAAAGTGAATGATATTCCGTCTTGCAACTATTTGATCTTTAGTTATCCTAGAAATAACTTTTTTGCCAAAAAACGGCCAAAATGCATTTTGGCGAAGGTATTCGCTATAACTACACCAATTCAAAATTGGTGACAACGAAAAAACAACGGGTTACTATTTTTTTAGTCGTATACCATGCACTATATTAACTGGATATCAAGAAATCTGATAACATTCCAAAATCTAAATTCAGGCAGGAATCACAAAAAAGCTGACTGGAAAAAATCAATCTGAGAAAAAAAAGACAAGCTCACCATGCGGTTAAGCCCTATTTCTAACTGGTTTTATCAACGCCTGACAAGGCTGTAAGTAAGGCTCCGCAGGGACAGATTGTAAAAAAGGACATTACTCCCTCTACCATCAATATAAATTTATGTCAAAAAAATAAAAGGTTAAGACGTGCCGCCACTAAAACTTGTAAACCTTCAGCCCTAGAAAAGATGTGCTCAAATCAAGCGGAGCCGATCGAACCGGACTGTACAACGACTTGAAGAATGCGATACAAATCAAACCAGATCACCTAAAAATACCAGACCCATCAAAAAATGGGTAACACGCAAAAAAAACTCCTTAAAACAAGCATTGGCCCGCAAGCTCTCCTCCTTTTGAGCGACAGCGGCAAAAAAACGCTACCCACGACAATGGGTTTGTGGCGGGTGCGGGTGATGGCAATGTTTAAGCGGTTGGGGTTATTCAGAAACTCGCTCAGCACTTGATCCGGGTCGGAGCAGGTAAAGCCGAACAGGATCACCTCGCGTTCTGCGCCCTGGATGCGCTCCACGGTGTCGATGAGGGGCAAGTCATCGCTGTTGCCGCCCAACAGCTCAGTCAAACGGCGGTTTATCCGGTTATTTTGGGCTCAATGGGTTGAAATGAGAGCCAGTTGTTCCTTTTTTAGACCGTATTTGCTCAGCAAGCGATGGGCCAGGCGGGCCATGATTTCCGCCTCGATGATTGATTCCTGGCCACAGCCGTGATGATTGGCACGTACCAGCATCACCGGTTTCTCCAAATCAAATCAATGGGGTCCGGGTGTGATTAAAAGTACGGTTAATCTATGCCGCCCTGCTCATACTGTCCCAATA
>CBDTVG010000297.1:0-3386 GCA_965363745.1 uncultured Candidatus Electrothrix sp.
TTATAGATACGGCGAATATTGACGAAATTAAAAAAGGTCTTGAACTCGGCATGGTAGACGGCGTGACCACCAACCCCTCGCTTATTTCCAAAGAGCAGCGACCTTTTACGGAAATCCTCTCTGATATCTGCGCCTTGGTGGACGGCCCGATCAGTGCCGAGGTGATAAGCCCTGACGCTGACGGCATGGTGTCCGAGGCCCGTGAACTCGCCAAAATCCATGAAAATATAGTCATCAAGGTGCCGATGACGGAAGATGGTCTGAAAGCCGTTAAACGACTCACAGCGGAAAACATCAAAACTAACGTGACCCTGATTTTTTCCTCAACCCAGGCTCTGCTTGCCGCCAAGGCCGGGGCGACCTATGTCAGCCCTTTTATTGGTCGCCTTGACGATATCGCTCTGGAAGGCATGGAGTTGATCACCGATATCATGACTATTTTACGTAACTATAATATGCAAACCGAGGTTATTGTCGCCTCTGTCCGCAGCCCTCTGCACGTATCTCAATCTGCGCTTATCGGGGCTGATATCGCCACGATTCCCTACAAAGTAATCGCCCAGATGGTCCGGCATCCATTGACAGATATCGGCATGGAAAAATTTCTCGCTGATTGGGAAAAAAGACAAAAATAACAATAGGTCTTGTTATGCGAACTTATATATCCTGTTATATACTTATCGCATCTTTCCTGATTGTTTTTTCGGATCAGAAAAAGGTGTCAGCAGAAAAAATCTACAGGTATGTGGATAAAAAAGGAGTCGCTCATTACACGAATATCCACAAAGATAAGCGCTACAAAACCGTCAACCTCTCTCATTCATCATCACCGAAACAGAAAGGTCTGGTGTTCAAAACGTCCAAGACGCGTGTCACTGATCCTCAGGCTCTGAAACTCCGCAACAAAAAAGGTCGAAAGTATGCGAAAAATAGCGTCTTTGACCATCATATACGCCGTGCGGCCCGTGCGCATCGGGTTGACCCCTTGCTTATCAAGGCCATCATTAAAACAGAGTCAGGTTTTAACCGTTATGCCGTGTCTCCCAAAGGCGCGCAGGGTTTAATGCAGCTCATGCCAGCGACGGCCCGATACCTCAAGGTCAAGGATCCTTTTGATCCTTGGGAAAATATTTACGGCGGCACCAAGTATGTAAAAACGTTGCTGAAAAGTTTCAAGGGAAATATGCGGCTCAGTCTGGCCGCCTATAACGCCGGGCCGACACGGGTGAAGAAACATAATGCTGTGCCCCGCATCCCGGAGACGATCGCCTATGTAGGCAAGGTCATTCGTCAGTACAAGGCTTATAAAAGAAGCGACAAACGAAAAAAATACAGTCGTGTGCCCTTGACAACAAGTATCCGTGTGCGAAATATAGTAACCGTTAATTAAGCGAATCTTGCTTGCTAAAAAATCATTAAATTGATGCGACATCTACCCAACCTGATAACCGCCGCCCGTCTGCTCCTTACCGCTCTGCTGGCGATCTTGCTCATGTTTGAACAAAAAACCGGTACAGCCTTTTTTTGTTGGCTGTTGTTCACCATAGCCGCCGCCACAGACTGGGTTGACGGCTACGTCGCCCGGCGTTTTGAAGCCGTCACCACCCTTGGCAAGCTGATGGATCCCTTGGCCGACAAGCTGCTTGTGACCACGGCCTTGGTCATGCTCATCCCGCTTGAGCGAATTCCCGCTTGGATTTCGCTGGTCATCATCTCCCGTGAAATGCTGGTTACCGGTCTGCGGGGAGCGGCCTCATCCTCCGGCATCGTGGTCTCCGCCAGCGGCCTCGGAAAAATTAAGTCCACCATGCAATATATCGGTTTAGGCACGCTCATTTTCCCCATTGGCATCTTGCCGATTCCCAATCTCCATTTAATCGGCCTTATTATTGTCTATGTCGCTCTTATCCTTACCGTTTGGTCAGGAATTGATTATTTTTACAAGTTGCGCCAAGTTTTTCTTCAGGAAGAGGGTGGAGAAAATTAAGTTCTTCAGCGTGACAGACGTACGATTCATTTTTCCGCCGGCCGCTACGGCAAGGGTTGTAGCGGCGACATCCTCCCTCTTCTTTTAACCTATCTGATTCAGATTCAGCGCAGTTGTTCTCTGATCTCAGCTTTATGCTGATCCAATGCTTGGTTGTACTGACCAGAAATTTCCGCTTCCATATTGCTCCACTCCTCGTTGATCTTGGTTTCTAGGGCATGCTCAATACTTATGCCGTCAGCCTGCACACCTGCTTCTCCCTGCTGAGCAAGCATCTGTTCATACTGCATACGCATTTGTTCTTCCAACTGCTGCCTGAGCTGTTCACGATGCTGGTTGTACTGCCCCAAAATATGTTGTACTGCGGCGCAGATACTACTCAGATCACCGGTATTGGCACTAATCTCCAAGATACCCTTGACCGCTTTTCCCGTTCGTTCTTCGCCCGTTTCATCACGATGCAAAAAAATATTGCGCAACAGTGTCTCGATCATACCGCTACGAATCGTCACTTGTTGCTCAGTCGCCTGTTCTGTCAAGGAGGTCATCAGGTTGTTAAGCTTGCCGTCCAAAAAATCAGCAGCCAGCTTCATCCCTTGTTTTCGCTCATCTTCCTGTTGCAGTTCACCATCGCTCGCCCTGCCCATGCGGGCGGCCCGTTCCATGACTAACTCCATGGTGGATTTTATTTCTGCCATTTTTTACTTCCTTAATGAGTTATTAATCTGTAATCAGATGCAATGTACTACAAAATCCGCAATAAACATGTCGCTCACTTACGGCTAACCATCTTTTGTTCCGCTCGTACGCACCAGTCGAGCCGCGAAAAAGCCTTCAATCTCCTCGGTCGGCAGGGGAGCAAAGAAACCCTTTTCATCAACTAGGGAAGAGGCGGACTCAGGCAGAAAATCACGGCAGTCTGTCAATTTAAATGCACTGTCTGCATTCAAAAACGCCTCAACCACTTGCTGACTTTCCTCCGGCTCAAGCGAACAGGTAACATACACCAACACCCCGCCGGGTTCCAGCAAATCCGCCGCTGTCCTCAGCAACCCAAGTTGTTTCTCCTGATAAGCGGCGAAATCTTCCGGTTGCCGATTCCAACGGATATCAGGATGCTTGCTAATAACACCGGTACCGGAACAAGGTGCGTCAATCAAAATACCGTCAAACGGGGGCTGTTCTGAAGCGGCGAACTCCTCCAAATCCTGATGCAGAATAATGACCCGCTCAGCAAGCTGTTGCCGCTGGAGATTCTCCCCCAACAAGTGGATGCGTCGTTGATCTGGATCCACGGCATACAGCGAGGCCTCCGAGGGCAGACATGAGGCGATGGCGCAGGTTTTGCCGCCCAGTCCGGCACAACCGTCAAGATAACGGCCTTGCTCCCTGAAAGGGC
>CBDTVG010000298.1:0-3383 GCA_965363745.1 uncultured Candidatus Electrothrix sp.
AAAATTGGACTGAAACTGTTCACACAGGGTTGAGCTAACTTTTTTTTAAGGAGTAAGGAGGAAGTAATGAAAATGAGTACAATGTGTTACGGTTACCATGCAACCTTACTGGCTATATCAAGCCTTTTTCTTGTCATAAGTGCAACTGCGGAAGTTGATGCGGCTGACAATGGAAAATGTATCACTTGTCATGAGGGAATTGAACAAATTTCCGATGTGCCCGCAATGGCTGCGTTGCGTTGTGTTGATTGTCACAAAGGGGATGCCGGAGCGACCGAGTTTGAAAAAGCGCATGCGGGGATGTGGGCTAATCCTACAGATTTCAGAGTGGTGGAACAAATCTGCGGTATGTGCCACGGCAACCATGTGAGCAATAGTAAGAAATCTATGCATGCAACCATGGCGGGCATGATCAGTGGAACCCGTTATACTTGGGCGGCGCAGGATACAAAAAATTCTCTCTATGCGACCTATGCCGTAGAAGACACCGACGGCGAGGTACCGACCAATGCCGGTGCTTTAAAATCATTGCAACAAATTCCTAAGTACGATCCATCTAAACCGACTTCTCAAACCAATCATCCGGCGGACGATTATTTAAGAGATCAATGTTTGCGCTGCCATCTCTGGAGTTCTGGACACGAACGGGACGGCGATTATCGAGGAAGCGGCTGTGCGGCCTGTCATGTGGTGTACAGCGATGCCGGGCTCTATGAAGGAAAAGATAAAGCTATTTCTAAAGAACAGAAAGATCGACCAAGAGTGCATAAGATCACAAAAAAAATTCCTAGTGTACAATGTGTGCATTGCCATAATCGCGGCGGGCGTACCGGTGTAAGTTATATCGGCACAATGGAATCTGATGGATACGGTTCTCCCTGGGGCGGTGAAGTAGGTACAAAAGGCGGCAAAAAATTGCACGGCAAGTACTACAACCACCTGACAGCTGATGTTCACTATGATAAAGGCATGGAATGCATAGATTGTCATACATCAAACGACCTGCATGGTGATGGAAATATATACAACAAGAAAGAAGAGGCTGTGGAGATTGAATGTGTGGACTGTCACGGCACGACAGACAGTATCAGCAACTTGCAGTCCTCCAGAGGAAATAAGCTGAACAACTTGAGCATGAAGGACGGCAAAGTTGTTTTAACGACCAAGGTGACAGCTAAAGAACTGGTTGTTCCTCAGGTGAAGGAGATCGTGACCTCTGGCCCCGCCTTAGCGCAGACCGCTATGGGTATAAAAGGGCATATGGACAAACTTGAATGTTATGCCTGTCACGCCAAATGGGCACCGCAATGTTACGGCTGTCATGCCCAGCAGGATTTGACGAAAAAATCAACTGACTGGATTGACACTGAATCTCCAGCTGATATCAGCAAATCCGGGACCAAGGCGAACCGGGGCAAGGCAACTCAAAAATGGAGAGAAACCCGATCCTATTTGCGATGGGAATCACCCACGCTCGGTATTAATGTCGAAGGAAAAGTAGCTCCTTTTATTCCAGGCTGTCAGGCGATATTCAGCCAAATAGGCCCTGATGGCAAGCCGGTTGTGGAGAGTAAGATTTTCACCACTGCGGACGGGACATCCGGTTTGGCGCATAATCCAATTCAGCCGCATACGGTAACGCGGGAAGCCAGATCTTGTGAAGACTGTCATGCAAATCCAAAGGCTGTGGGGCTTGGTTCTGGAATCTATAATGCACGGAAAAACGGCTTGGATATTGATTTCGGTCTGGACAGGATTGTTGACGAAGAAGGAAAACAACTCCAGGCGACCTCGCATGTCGGAGCAAGACCCTTTAACAAAGAAGAACAGCAGCGGATACTTCGGGTCAATGCCTGTACCGGTTGTCACAGCTATACGAAAGATAAGGAGATCTGGAAAGATATCACCAAGTCTTTAGAACGGGTTAAAAACAACGAGGAGCATAATAAGATGCTGAAGAAAATGCTTCTGCAAGGGACAGGTGTGAAAAAATAGTTTTTTTTGCAAAGAGGAAATTAAGCAGCGGCAGCAAGGATGCCGCTCAGCATTTATTAAATTATCGTACCTTTCTGTCGGATAATCTTCTTTGTGCCATTTTCACAGCTTCCCAGTACCTTTCCACCACCTGTCCAGTCCTTGTTCACAATGGTAAGAAAAAACGAGGATACGCCTGCGGCGACTAGCTTTGCAGCTATCTCAGACTTCAGCTCTTCACAGTCTTTAACACCGTACGCAAGTGTTACGGAGGATCGGGAGGGTATACCTGCCTGCCCGTCCCCGGACACAGAACCGGCTGCCGGAATACGCACTATCCTCTTTGTGCCATTCTCGCAGCTGCCTACTATGTTCTCGACATTATCCACAATATCAAGAACAGACGGGGATATGCCTGCGGCGGCAAGCTTTGCAGCTATCTCGAATTCCAGCTCCTCACAGTCTTTAACACCGTACGCAAGTGTTACGGAGGATCGAGAGGGTATACCTGCCTGCCCGTCCCCGGACACAGAACCGGCTGCCGGAATACGCACTATCCTCTTTGTGCCATTCTCGCAGCTGCCTACTATGTTCCCGACACCTGCCCAGTCCTTATCCACAATAGCAAGAACAGACGGGAATATGCCTGCGGCGGCAAGCTTTGCAGCTATCTCGGACTTCAGCTCTTCACAGTTTTTAACACCGTATGCAAGTGATGCGGAGGGTCGGAGGGGCGCATCTGCCTGCCCAGTCCTAGGTGCAGAAGTGGCTGCCGGAATACGCACTATCCTCTTTGTTCCATTCTCGCAGCTGCCTACTATGTTCCCGACATCTGACCAGTCCTTATCCACAATAGCAAAAACAGACGGGAATATGCCTGCGGCGGCAAGCTTTACAGCTATATCGGACTTCAGCTCCCCGCAGTCTTTAACAACTGCAGCAGCCTGCCCTGTACCCAATATAATCGCACAAAATACAATAACGCTCTTCATCTGTTCCTCTCCATGAACGGACTGGGATGGTTCATACCCCTGAAGGCAGGAAATAGACCATATGGTATGTGATGGATATCTTACTAAACTGTATATGTATTCTCTCCAAAACCTAGGGTAGCAGGAATATTTTTAGACAGAATCGGATGAGGTATGCTGAGATTGAGATAAGATGATGGATGCCAAGGAAGGCATTTCGTACTTTTGGCTCATGCGGTCATGGATGTAATCAAACAGATTGACCGTCATTTTTTTTGCAGTTTGTACCAAGGTCATCATGGTATCTTTTGCTTGAGTCCCTTTTTTATTTTTAGTTTGGAAGCTGACATCTCGTTTTCGTGCCTGGACTCGAGCACCCAATTCTGCCGAATTATTGTGCAAAGGGATATGAGGATATTGCAATACAAGCAGAAGATT
>CBDTVG010000299.1:0-3372 GCA_965363745.1 uncultured Candidatus Electrothrix sp.
GAGGTATATGGAGAGACAATCTTACCTTTTTCGATTTTGACAACCTTGCAACCGGGATCATTATAAATGGAAGCATCATGGGTGGCGATGAGCAGAGTGACCCCTTTTTTATTGAGGCTGTGGAAAAGATGCATCACCAGTTCGGTGGTTTCCGCATCAAGATTACCGGTAGGTTCATCCGCAAGAATAAGTAAAGGTTCGTTGGCCGCAGCCCTAGCTATAGCCACCCGCTGTTGCTCACCTCTAGAAAGTTTACTAGTGCGGGTGTCCCGTTTGTCCTCTAAACGGAGCTGCCTCAGCAATTTTTTAGTCTGTTTGCGGATAAACGCTCCGCTCCGATAGGCCACTTCCATGGAAAAAGCGATATTCTGAGCCACGGTTTTGTCTGGGAGCAACTTGAAATCTTGATACGCCACACCTATTTGCTGGCGAAGTTGCTGCATTTCCGCACTTGACATCTTGCTCAACTCCTGACCGGCGACTTCGATATAGCCTTTGTTGGGGTAGTCAATGCCGCAGAGCAGACGCAAGAGGGTGGTTTTTCCGGCTCCGCTCATGCCGGTCAAATAACAAATTTCTCCTTTATCGACCCGCAGGGATATATCCACAAGCGCCCGCACATCAGGCGGATAGGTTTTACTGACCCTGATGAGGTCAAGCATGGCCGAACAGTTGTCTTCTGTTGTCATGGGGTGGTGATTAATTATTATGATTGTGCGAAAATGGCATCAAAAACCGTAAAAACTTGTTGAATGACCGCTGTGTTTTCCGCCAGTTCCAAATAGGAGGCACCGCTGAGTTCCTGATTGATCAGATCGTCACTGGACGAGATTATTCCGGCTAAGTCAAGATTTGTTGCGCTGACCGCCTCATTGATTTTTTCTTGAAGAGCCGGGGGAATTGGATTCGGAGCTCTGTTGACCAGCAGATACTGGTGCTTAATATCTAATTGCAACGGTTTTGCGATTTCAGCTATGCGGCGGGCGGTCATGATGCCACGGGCGGAGGGGTCCGAAACAATGAGCAGATAATCAATCGTGTGCAGATTCATCCGGCTCAGGTGTTCCATGCCAGCTTCATTGTCCACAATAATATACTGGTAGTTTTCCGCCAGCTTATCCATGGTCATGGCCAGATATTGGTTGGCGGCACAATAGCAACCTGGGCCGTCTGGTTGCCCCATAACCATAAGATCGAATCCAGATTCTTCGATAAGGGATTGATGGACTTTCATTTCCATGTATTGATCCCTGCTCATCCCAGAAGGAATATCTCCTTTCAATTCCTTACGGATTGTGCCAAGGGTGGTGTGAACCTTGAGGCCAAGCAGTTCGTTGAGATTGGCGTTGGCATCAGCGTCTACCGCAAGTACCGGTGTCATTCCTCGTGCTTTCAAGTATTTGAGTAGCAGGGCGGAGGTCGTAGTTTTGCCGGTGCCGCCTTTACCGGCGAGAGCTATAACTTTTGTCATTGTATGGTCTCAATATATGAAAATTCCTATCGTCAAGGACATTGACGATGCATGTGTAATCTATGTGTTCATCTATAATTTTCTGATTATACCCGAAAGGGTGATTCTTTCCAAGCTCCAAGCTGAACGGGCGGGAAAAACAGGCGTTTCTTCTAATATTTTTTGCTTGAAGACGAGGCGAACCACGAGGTAAACCTTTGCCAAAATGCATAACAGGCTGGACGGAATGATGACTTTGTTTTATCTTGCTTCTCTGACCGTATATTCTGATTCATAAATTTATTGTGTAAAAAAAATGTTTTTGTCAACGACCCAAATTTTGACCTATGGCGGGCCACCTTTACTTGGCGCCCTGATCGGCTACCTGACTAATAAGGTAGCTATTCGTATGCTTTTCAGACCGCTGAATCCTTGGTATATCATGGGGAAACGTGTACCCATGACCCCAGGCATCATCCCCTCCAAGCGACATGACCTCGCTGAGAACATTGGTGAGATGGTCGGTGAACAGCTGCTCACCGCTACTGATATCGGTGCCGCCCTGTCAACAGAACGATTCCAGGGACATCTTCATCAATTAGTGGATGATCGGGTGAAAGAAATTCTGTCGCGGGATTTAGGGCCGGTGCAGACGGTTGTTCCCCGTCGCTTCAGAACCTATGCCCGGATCGGCTTGAGAACCTTGAAGTATCAGATGCGGGCCGGGGTGCGCGGCTATATCGACTCCCCGTCTTTCAGCGAAACAATGGACGATATTTTACCAAAACAGCTGGAAATATTAGGACGTCGTCAGCTCAATGAGTTGTTAGGGACGGAAGACCGGGAAGGGTTTTATGCGCTTGTTGAATCGTTTCTCGCGCAACTGCTGACGGATCAAAAAAATGTTGATCTGCTCGGCGGGCGATTGAAAAAATTGCTGACAGAGGCCGCTGTGGCGGGTAAATCTATTGGGGATTTTTTGCCAAAGGAAGTTGAGCACTTGATATGTTCAACCGTTGAGGAACAGGTGCCGCAGCTGCTGGCACAGGTGGCTGTTATGCTGTCGGAGCCGCCCATGCGTGATCGCCTTGTTCTGGCGATCAAAGGGGGAATGGAAAATTTCCTTGACGGGCTGGGCCCCATGGCCGCTATGGCCAAAGGATTTATAGATATGGAAACCTTGGACGGCACCATACGAACTTGGCTGGAAGAAAAGGAGGACGCTTTGGCTGACTGGCTCAGCAAACCTGAAATTCAGGAGCGGGTAAGTCGGGCTCTGGCTGAACGGACGAAGACGTTCCTTGCGACTCCGCTGGCTAATCTCTTAATCAAGATTGAACCAGAAAAATTGCATACAGTTTGCCAACAAGTTGCCGCTCAGATGATGACCGCGCTAAATTCAGAAGGAATACAAAGTGCCGTAGCAATGATGATCAGGGAACAGCTTGAGGGGATGATTGATCAGGGCCGTATTTCTCTGGCAGAGTTTGCGACAATGCTCTTGCGAAAAGAGCGTATGGACGGGATGCGGCAAACCGTTGTCAGCGAGTTGCATACCCTTTTGAAATCTGAGCAAGTCAGGCGGTTGCTGGACAAAGTGGTCAACTCCATGGTGGATCAGGTGACCTCGAAACCGCTTGGGGTGCTTCAGGAACTGATGCCCTCCGGTGTCCGTAACGGGATCACTGATTATATTGTGCTTTCCGCTGATCGGATGCTGATCAGGGAAGTGCCGGGATTGGTGAAGTTATTGAACATCAAGGAGATGGTGACGGAGAAAGTGGACTCCTTGGATTTGATGCGTCTGGAACGTCTTCTGCTCTCTATTATGGAGGAGCAATTCAAGTATATCAATTTGTTCGGGGCATTGCTCGGTTTTTTGATCGGTTTTATCAATCTGATTGTGGTCTTGGCGTATTAAC
>CBDTVG010000300.1:0-3371 GCA_965363745.1 uncultured Candidatus Electrothrix sp.
CTTGCATGGGGCGGTTATATTCTCTGGAAAACGTACAGAGAAGGGATTTGACTCCAGACGAATTATTCAAATGCGGCGGCCACTTTGTTACTGCTGACCGCCGTAATAAAAAAATTATTATTTAATACAAAAAAAATTATGACTAATGTAATTGTGGCCGGAGCCTCCGGTCGTATGGGACAGCGCATCTGCTCTATGGTGCATCAGCATCCAGATTTAACTCTGACCGGAGCCTTTGAACAGGCGCACAGCCCTGCTGTGGGCAAAGATGCGGGCGAAGTGGCGGGATTCGGCACCGCCGATGTCAAAATTGCGGGCAGCCTTGAGGCTGTTATTGATCAAGGGGACGTGATTATCGACTTCACCTTCCACAAGGCCACCATGGAATTTGTCAAGGTTGCGGCCAAGCATGGCCGAGCCATGGTCATCGGCACCACCGGCCTGACTGCTGATAATCTCGCTGTGCTCAAGGAGACTGCTGAGGCGAATTTTCCCTGCGTCCAAGCACCGAACATGGCGGTCGGGGTCAATGTGCTGTTCAAGCTGGTGGAAAAAGCGGCGGCGGTGCTCGGTAATGCCTATGACGTGGAGATTGTCGAGGCGCATCACCGGATGAAAAAGGACGCGCCGTCGGGAACAGCTCTGAAGATCGGCGAAATGGCGGCCAAGGGCTTAGGTCGGGATCTGGCTAAGGTTGGTGTTTTCGAACGCAACGGCATGATCGGTGAGCGCACTGATCAAGAAATCGGCATTCAGACCATCCGCGCCGGTGACATTGTCGGTGAACACACCGCTTATTTTGCCGGTGCCGGGGAACGGATTGAGATCACCCACCGGGCGCACAGTCGGGACAACTTCGCTAGCGGTGCGGCTAAGGCGGCGGCTTGGGTTGCGGGTCGTTCCAATGGCTTGTACAGTATGTTTGATGTGCTTGACCTGGCGACTTTCTGATTTTTGTATTGAATCCCTCTGAAAATGCATTTTCTTATAAAAGAGGACTTTTCGGAGGGGCTTATCAATTGGGACGCTGGTAACGGTTTACTGATTGCTCAGGAAAACTTTACATAACATTACATTATACATTTTCGGCAACGATAACTCAGAGAGTTGCGAGGCAAAAAAAAGGTATTTTGGACTTTTTACGAATCCATCAATGATGGCATGTTCAATTTATCAAAAAATTTAAACATGCTGACTTAAAAAAGTAAACAAAATATCTTGTTACCAAGAGCGAAAAGTACCCATGTCGGTATGTATCACAAGACAAAAAAAGGAGGCGGACTGGCGGGCGTTTCAAGATGATATCGCAGGTACGAATCTTTACCCAGCTATATTGCGAATAAAATTCCTCATCACCATCGGGAACAGCTCTGAAAATTGGCGAAATGGCGGCTACGGGGGGCTTAGGTCGGGATCTTGTAATGTTGGTGTTTTTCGAACACAACGGCATGATCGGTGAACGGATTGAGATCACCCACCGGGCACACAGTCGGGACAACTTCGCCAGCGGCGCGGCTAAGGCAGCGGCTTGGGTTGCGGGTCGTCCCAATGGCTTGTACAGCATGTTTGATGTGCTTGATCTGGCGACTTTTTGATTTTTGTATTGAATCCCTCTGAAAATGCATTTTCTTATAAAAGAGGCTTTTTCGGAGGGTAATAGTGTCCCCCCATTACTCCAAGAGACATCGCACCAGCTTAAAGCAGACTTTTAAGCACATTGACCACAGATTTTTTTCTATTCAGGAGAACAGCCTTCACCTGCTTGTCTTTAAGCTCGAGAATATTTCCCATCAATAAGGAATCAACATCCAGCCGACAAATCAAAACCCTCCCGCCCTGTTTTTCATGAAGGAACTCTAGTTGGCGATAAAAGCGAGGAGATCCGTCATTTGTTACAATCAACAACCGTGATACACGATCGCTCTTGTTATTCACATTGTGCAATCCGTGCAGTTCATTCTCTAAAGTCTTTTCTACATCCCGATAACCAATAATCAATTCGTCAAGAAATTTCGCATGGAAAATTTGCTTACGCAATTCTGGATTTAGTTTTAAAATAGGAATATATATGTTCGAATCACTACAAAGTTCGATGCTCTCTTTTTCTAATACCGCTCGAACGTCTGATTCGACTTGTTCCTTCTCTAATTGTTTGGATAATTTCATTCTATTCCTATGCTGCGGCTAAGCCGTCAGGTAAAGCGCCTTGTGTACGCCCGGCATGGGCATATATTCATGGGGTTCAAGTCCCCTGTAAATGTTCCTATGTTAGTCGATATTAACATAAATTACTAGCCGAGGGCAGGTAAGCGCAGACTCCGAGGGCGGCTACTGCGAGGCAGAGTCTGAAGGAAGCCTTACCTGCCAGAACCCTGGCAGGGCAAGTCGGCATGACCAATAAAAATAATAGAGGACATTTTTACAAAACAATCAATCGGGCCAGATTTGATTCAGGCAAGGCATCTGATCGGCTCATCGCAGTCCGGCACGTTGGGGCGAGGAACAATTCAGCCATAGAGTGCTTGCTACATGCACCTGTTATGCGTATAATAGGCGCATGTAGCAAATCCCAAATAAAAGGAGCACACATGGCTAAGACACGATTAAATATAAGTATCGACTACGATCTTGCCGATTTTATCAAGATCTATGCGCAAGAAAACCGTACAAGCGCATCTGAGGTTATCACACAGTTTATTCTTGGACTGAAACGGAGAGCGGGACAAAACACGGATACGGTTCTTGACGATCCGAAATTTTCTCAAGCTCTGACAGAAGTGCATACAAGAATACAAGACGGTTCGGCGCAATGGCATACCTTTGACGAAGTTTTCGGCGAATGATGGATGTCCGGTTCGAAAAGGCATTTCTGAAGGCCGTTAAAAAATATTCGGGAATTAAAAAACAGATTGAGCGGAAGGTTCTTCAGATAATTGAGCATCCTGTCGAATTGGGCGAGCCCTTAAAAGGCAATTTTCGCGGCTTTTACTCCTGCCCAGTGAAACGGAATTTTATTATCATATATCTGTACTGCCGTATCTGTAGAAAAAAATCGACGACCAATATGTTGCCTGTGCAGAATGTTCCGCAACAGCGGAAGAAACCATCAAATTCATCATTGTCGGCCCTCATGACGCAGCGTATGGGAAAAAATAATACCTCTACTTGAAATAATAGGAAATTCCGGGCAATCTTGCATGGCGAAAGATTGAATCCCTATTTGTTGCCTTGAATACTGAGATCATAGAGGAAAACGGCTCACAGGTTTCCTTTCTGCTGAATAATGAGAAAGGCGACTTCCACAGACCGCATCCTGGTAAGGAACAGAAATTAAATAACTGCCATATTTCGTACAGGCGACACGGTCACCG
>CBDTVG010000301.1:0-3363 GCA_965363745.1 uncultured Candidatus Electrothrix sp.
GTTACCCGGCTCAGTCGCGGTAAGCTCCGTGAGTTGCGCACAAAATTCGGTGTACTTTTTCAAGGCTCCGCCCTCTTTGACTCCCTTTCCGTGTTTGAAAATATCGCTCTGCCGCTCAGAGAACGAACTCGGTTGCCGGAACAGGAAATCCGGCAACAGGTTGCCGCCACGCTGGAGACCTTGGAACTTTCAGGCCATGAGGAAAAATTTCCAGCCCAGCTCAGCGGCGGCATGAAAAAACGGGTCGGTTTGGCACGGGCCTTACAACTTGAGCCTGAAATTGTTCTCTTCGATGAGCCCACAACCGGACTTGATCCGATTATGACTAGGGAAATCTATCAACTTTTTGGCCGAATGCAAAAAAAACTGGGCTACACTGCGGTTATTGTCAGTCATGATATCCCCAAGGTATTTGAGTTGGCCGATCAAATTGTCTTGCTCAACAAAGGAGAGGTTGATATTTTTACCGATGTTGAAGAAATCAAGGATTCAAAAAAAACACATATACGTGAATTCGCCGAGATGATCAAAGGAACGTAAGGGCTTTACTCCCATGCCCGCTTCCGCGCAATCTCAGTGATTATTATCCATTATGGAGTATGCAGTGAACAATTCTCGATTGGAAATTACAGTTGGTCTTTTTATTGTCCTCGGATTTGCCGCATTCTGCTGGCTCGCTGTTCAGCTCGGCGAGGTTTCTTGGTTCAGTGAAAGCCGCACCTACACGGTCTATGCGGAGTTTGACAATATTTCCGGGGTCAAAGTCGGTGCTGACGTGCAGATAGCCGGGGTGAGCGTCGGGACGGTGTCGGAATTACATCTGAGCAAAGATGACATGGCGGTCGCCGCCATCAAGCTGACAAGAAATGTTGTACTGGCAAAAGATTCCATGGCCTCAGTTAAATCACAGGGTATCATCGGCGACAAGATTATACAGATCACTCCGGGGGGAGATGAGGAGTCTTATAAGGCCGGAGATATCATTGTGGACACGGAATCATCCGTTGATTTAGAGTCACTGATTTCTAAATTTGCCTTTGGCGGGGTAAAATAATTTTTTTATTCATTCCCTTATGTAAAAAGGGAGGACTTTGACATTGAATATTTCCCGGTTCATGATCATGAAAAATACATGCCGTATGCTCCTTATCATCTTTTTCCTTCTGATGAGTTACGGAGCGTTACAAGCGGCTGATCAGGAAATAGATTTTCTTGATGACGAGTTCTATGATGCTACTCCTGAACAGAATGTCGTACAGGATCCTTTTGAAGAAATTAATCGTGTTATATTCACCTTTAACGATTACGCCTACACTTGGGTCATGAACCCTCTCGCCACAGGCTACAGCAATCTTCTTCCTGATGATGTCAGGGGAGCGGTTGCTGATTTTTTTTATAATTTGCAGGAACCGATTCGAGTTGTCAACGCTGTGTTGCAGGGCAGATTTTCCGATGCGGGCACCCTGCTGGCTAGATTCGCCATCAACAGTACCGGCGGTATTGCCGGACTCGGTGATCCTGCCAGCATGATGGGCTTTCAACCACTAGAGGCGAGTTTTGGTCAAACATTGGACTCTTGGGGAGTGGGAGATGGAATTTATCTCGTCATTCCAGTTATGGGATCTACCACTTTGCGTGATCTTTCAGGCAAAATTGTGGAAGGTTTTTCCATGACCCCGTATTATTTCTGGGCGGCAGGTTGGGAAGAGTCCGTTAGTATCTATATGGGCAAGGAAGTCAATGCGCTGTCTCTGCATCTTGGCGAATATGAGAAGATCAAAGAGGTGAGTTTTGATGCCTACTCAGCCGTTCGTGACGGCTATTTTCAACACCGTAAACAAGTTTGGGAAGCTTCATCAACGCAGCCAGATGTGGGTGTGGATGTGGATGAAATAGCTGAACCAAAAAATATAATATTAAGGTAAAATCATGCAGACTTTTCGATACTCTATATTGCTATTTATCATTTCTCTCTTTATTGCGCCAAGTTTTACACAGAACGCTGTTGCAGCTATTGCAGGAAAGCCTGATCCCACAGAGCAGTTACAACCGTTTCTCGATAAAATTGTCATTCAGCTAAAGGAACCGGCATTCAAGAAAAAGCCCATAGCTGATCAGTCTCAAAAGATCGTGAAAATGGCTTCAGAGCATTTTGATTTTCATGAAATGTCCAAGAGGGTTATGGGTAAACAATGGCGTTCTCTGAATGCGGCCCAGCAGGAACAGTTCGTCGATCTGTTCACTCAGTTGTTGCAGTATGTCTACATTGGTCAGGTGGATGAATATCTTGAGAAAAAAATAGAATTTAAGAGTCAGCGCATCAGAGGGGACAGGGCTGAGGTGAAAACTTTTTTCGTGGGGAACGATAAAAGCATTCCGGTATCATACATCATGATTCTGAAAAAGGATCAATGGATGGCCTACGATATCGTGGTGGAAGGTATTAGTTTGGTGCGTAATTATATGGAGCAGATCGGCAGTGTGCTCCGTAAAGAAAAATTCGCTGGTTTAATCTCCCTGCTAGAAAAAAAGATTAAAAAATTAGAGGCCGGGAAAAAAGAAAAGTGAGCTTGAACATTTTCCGACGAAACAATCTTCACAATCTACACAGCACCTATGACACATCTTGCTTGGATCATCTTTTTTTTTCTGCTATTCGTTCTGACGGTGTCAGTGATTTGGTTTATCTGGAGACTGCGCCATTTCTCCCAATCTCATCACCACACAGTCCTTGACGATAAACTGCTCCAGAATATGCTTGGTGATAAGGCTTTGTCAAAAGATGTCAAGAACGCACTGGTGAGAAAATCGGCGGGAGTTTCCGTTGATCTTGACGAAAAAGAGCAAGTTTTTCCTGATAAAATCGCACCGAATCAGCAAGACAATCAGTCCGAGAAAGGAGCTTGAAGCAATCTTAAAGGGTGCTGTCGCAACCGACGAACCGAAGAATTACTGGACATCAAGCCTTGGCACAACAATCGTGTCTG
The DNA here is from genome assembly GCA_965363745.1 of uncultured Candidatus Electrothrix sp. Taxonomy (GTDB): domain Bacteria; phylum Desulfobacterota; class Desulfobulbia; order Desulfobulbales; family Desulfobulbaceae; genus Electrothrix. The sequence goes on from CBDTVG010000301.1 coordinate 2,988, forward strand.
TCAGCAGCTCGTCGGCGGCTACCCTTGCCCCTTCCCAAACCACGCAACGACTCAGGTGTGCTCCCGCTTTGATCACAGCCCCGGAGCCGACCGTTCCCCAATCCCTGAATTCCACACCCTCTCTAATTTTCGCCTGTTCACTGATGTTCCAAGAAGGCTCTCCGTTTTCCGCACAGAGCAACTGACGGTGCAAATCAAGGTAGTCAGCCGGTGTGCCGATATCCCGCCAAAAGCCGCCGTCAACCCGCAGGCAACCTATCTGACCAAGCAGGGCCAGCTCTTTGTAGAGGTCAATAATATGGAAAAATCCCTTGGCCGGGATCTGTTCGATGACCTCCCGCTTGAGGACATGGATACCGGTAAAGGCCAGCAAATT
>CBDTVG010000302.1:0-3326 GCA_965363745.1 uncultured Candidatus Electrothrix sp.
AACTGTCGCTGATCTCGCCAGTGAACTGGCGAAGCGGGGTTTTGACCGCAGTGATGCCCTAATCGCTCTCGGCGGAGGAGTGACCGGAGATATAACCGGCTTCCTCGCCTCCATTTATATGCGCGGTATTCCCTTTGTTCAGGTGCCGACCACGCTGCTCGCTCAAGTGGACAGCTCCGTGGGCGGCAAGACCGGGGTTGATATACCGGAAGGAAAAAATCTGGTCGGTATTTTTTATCAACCCAAGGCGGTATACATTGACATTGATGTCCTGAAAACCCTGCCAATTGACGAGCTGCGAGGGGGACTCGCCGAGGTTATCAAATACGGTGTTATTCATGATGCGGATTTTTTCACCTTTCTCAAAGAGCATTGTGAGGCTGTTTTTGCCTTAAAACAGGATGTAATCACCCGTCTCATCGCCCGTTGCTGCGAGATAAAAGCTTGGGTGGTGGAACAGGATGAACGAGAAGGAGGGTTACGCAGAATTTTAAATTTCGGGCATACCATCGGTCATGCAGTCGAGGCCGCTTCAAATTTTCAGCTCATTCACGGTAAGGCCGTTGCTGTCGGCATGTGCGCCGTAGCTCAACTTGCGGTAAAAACAGGCTGTCTGTCTGAAGAGGATGCCCAGGCGATTCAGGATTTAATCGCGCAATACGACCTGCCCACTTCTATTCCGGCGGAACTTGACCGGAAGGTCATAAAAAAATATCTGCTTAACGACAAAAAAACTGTCGCCGGTCGAGTGTTTTATGTGCTACCCGAGGCTGTCGGCAAAGTGTTGATTACTGATCAAGTGAGCGAAGAACATGTGGATGCTGTATTATCAGGGACCGATACGACTGTTTAGCTGCGAAGTAGGTACTTCGCCTTTTTTTAGTTTTAGGATGTCATGATTAAACCTATCCAGCTTTTTTCCCGAAGTAAATTGCTTGTCTCTGTAACTTCTCCGTGATAGAATGAAAAAAAAACATTTTAGCGAGGTATTGATAATGAAAAAATTGATTCTACTGGCCGCCTTTACTATAACGGCACCCTTCTTCTCCTTAACGGCATCGGCGGCGGATAGCTTCTTATTGTTTATACCGCCGATTATCGTGCAGCATTGTTCTAAAGCAACTAAAGTCCCTATCTGTGATCCTTGCGCTGCGACTTACAACGCAACAACATGTGAAACAAATACCGGCGAGGCTCCTTGCGATACCTGTTGCACCTCTTGTAATTACTGCCAGACTGATGACACTCAGTCTGATTACTGTCATAGTGCTGATGTTTCTGAAACTTGCACTCATCAATGCCTAGAAACCTGCTCCGCAGCAACTAAAGATGCTACATGTGATCCCTGCGATGCCGCTTATAACGCAACGACTTGCGAAGAAAATACCGGCAAGGCTCCTTGTGATACGTGTTGCACCTCATGTGATCCCTGTGAGACTGATGAGATGAAGTCTAACTTCTGTCATAGTGCTGATATTTTTGAAACTTGCACTCATCAATGTGCAGAAAATTGCTCTGCGGCAACTACAGATGCGATATGTGATCCCTGTAGTACCACCTATAATGCAACCACCTGCAAAGAAAATACCGGCGAGGCACCTTGCGACACATGTTGTGCCGATGCCTGTGATCCCTGTCAGACTGTTGAGACGGAATCTGATTTTTGCCCTGCCAACACCTGTCGTCAATGTATAGGAGAGACCAGACTCAACGATACTGGAATCACCAATGGTGTAGCTACGAACGATGATGCTGATTACGGTAGAGATACAATCGCAGATACAACCCCCTCTGATGGTCATGCCGGGTTCAGTTCTACCAAGCTGGACAGCAGCGGTACTCCTACAGCAGGCACAGCAACTTGTATTCAAGATAATGTCACCGGTCTAATTTGGTCGCCTGATCAGGGAGATCATGTCAGCTGGGGTGTCGCTCAGACAAAAGCTGAGGATGCTAATACTGAAAGCCTGTGCGGAAAGACAGACTGGCGGGTGCCTGAGCTCAGAGAGTTGCTCAGTATATTTTCATATGATACTTCTTCGTATGAAGCTGGAAGTACCGTTGATACCACTTACTTTTCGGATACACAAGTGGGGCTTTCCGCCGACTTACCTGTGTGGTACTGGACAGCAACAGCGATAGACGCAAGTACGCAATGGGGAGTCACTTTTCAGCCGATATTTAACAGTACAAGAAAAACCGCATCGGTATCAACACTTTCGACAAGTGATCTTGATTTCCATTTTGCACGATTAGTCAGCGGTACTGCCGTCACGAGTAATTTTACACCGATAGAGGCCGGAGGTACAATTCAGGACTATAATACCGGCCTGATCTGGCAGAAATGCCTTGAAGGTCAAACATTTTCCAGCGGCAGTTGCACAGGCACAGCAACAGCCAAAACTTGGGCGCAGGCATTGGCTTTGGATGACGGAACATGGAGAATTCCCAATATCAAAGAATTACAGTCCATTGTAGGTGAAGAGACATATTTTCCAGCACCAGCAATAGACACATATGTCTGGTCTTCTTCTCCATACGCCGGGGACACCTCGAATTCATGGGGCATTAATTTTAAAACCGGCATATTGTGGAATAGCTTGGCGCAGAGTACATCAGGTTCAGTCTATGTACGCCTTGTGAGTGATATCCCTGCCCAGTAAACCAAAAATATCGCGGAAGCGAAATTTAGTCGTTCCATCCTGTTGAGAAAACAAGTAAGATCAGGTATCCTGTCTAGGTGCCTGATCTTTTTTATTTCTTAAACCCGTCGCTTGCAAGTAACCCATTGCAAATACCGTACAACATACCTACTCAAGAACACCATGCCGATCTACGAATTTTTATGCCAGGACTGCAATACAATCTTCAATTTCCTCTCCAGCCGCATCAATACCGAAACACGACCGGACTGCCCAAAATGCGGCAAAAAAGAATTAAATAGACAGATATCCTCCTTCGCTGTTATCGGCAAGGCCAAAGAAGAGGATGCGGATGATCCGTTGGCCGGTTTAGATGAAAGCAAAATGGAACAGGCCTTTGAAGGTTTGATGCGGGAGGCTGAAGGAATAAACGAAGACGATCCCCGACAAATGGCGAATTTGATGCGTAAGTTTTCTGATAAGACCGGAATCTCTATGGGGGAACCGATGGAAGAAGCTCTCTCCCGGATGGAGGGGGGTGAAGACCCGGATCAGATAGAACGGGAAATGGGCGATCTGCTTGATTCCGACGATGCATTTTCTTTGGAAGGCATGAAAAAAAAATTACGCTCCGGCCCCAGACCGCCGATCCACGATGAGACCCTGTATCAGCTTTGAGCAGTT
>CBDTVG010000303.1:0-3319 GCA_965363745.1 uncultured Candidatus Electrothrix sp.
CAAAATATCAAGAGCAATTTCGTTTATTCTCTTGCATAGCTGTTTAATTTTTATTAAAAAATATGAATATCATAATGAGCGCGGTCACATTCAACCTATTTAACATTTTCAGAGGATAAAACCATGTCGCAAAATCAAGATCTGTTTTCCAGCCTGTTGGACGATACAACAACCAATTTGGATGTAATGGCCAAAGGCCCGGTGGACGTGGCCTCCCAACTAGCGCAATTGGAAAAGGAGCATGAGGAAATTTCCAAAATCGACGATGATCAAGAACGGTTGAAGCGGGAAGCCATTCTGACATCCAAATTTGACACCCTGCGCCAGACCATCGTAGGCGATGAAAAAGATATGGCCAAGGCCGTGTACGGGATGAAGGTGCTGATCGACGGCATGGATAAGGAATTTCAGGATCTGGTTGAAGACTCCGACGAAGAGAAAAAAATGGTCGCTGAAGCCGGGCAGACTTTTGAGGGAGCGAAAAGCGGGCTTGAGCAGGCAAAAAACTATAGAGGCTTCTTAGGTCTTGGATTCGGAAAAGAAAAAAAAATGCGAGAGGCGGAACAGGCCTTGAAAGAAGCTGAAAGCCTTACTGAACATGCCCGGAGAAAAGCCGAATCCATGAAAAGGGAACGACTGATGTCCGCCGATATTGAACAGACCTTAAATATCATCCAGGTTATGGGGCAAAAAACCATTGATATCATGTCTGAAAGAACCTCAAGCATTCGGAACCAGCTGGAGGCGATTAAAGCCCGCAAAGAAAAAGCCTTTGAGATTAAAAATGAGGCATCGTCAAGAGCGACCAAGCTGGTGGAAATTGTGGATCAACTGGAAAGCGAAGTTCAGAATGAAGAACTGGCTGTTGACTCCTTTGAAACAGGTTCCGAAGAACATACCACCCAGCTTGCCAAGGTCTCAAAGCTTCGTTCCACGTTGCAGGAAGAGCGGGGGAAATTAAAAGTTGTCCAGACGGTCTTAGATGAAAAAACCAAGTCCATTCAGGAGCATGAATCTCACCAAGAGGCCCAGCAGAAACTGCTTAGTAATCATCAGATGTGGATCGCCACGCTGAAGTCCAAGTTGCAGGAGGATTTGGTCAAGGATCAGTCCTACTTGGAAATGCTCAAGGCGGCAGCGGATCAGGAGATCGCCCAGAATGTGGACACCATGACCGATGAGAAAAACGCCCGGCAGATGGAGAACGTGGCCAAGATCATTGTAGCCTCGGACAACGCCTATATTGAAAAAATGAAGCTGACCCCGGATCAGATCCGGCGGCGGGCCAATGTGGCTCAGGCTTTGGCGAAACATGCGGCGGATCTGAGTGAAGACGAAGCCAAGCTCCGCGAGGAAATGATCCGCAACTACGGTATTGATCCCCTGAACGCCTCTGAGTTCACCTACAGAGAAGACGGTACTCCCCAAGGTGCAGGCGGGGCCGCTACTGCTACACCAGCGGCTGACGACAATCTTTTCGTCTAAGGAGCCACCGCCGATATGCTGCAATGGGACGATTACTCCATCCATGACCTGGTCGCGCTGGATCAACGGGATGAGCATGTCAAATATATGACCAAGACCCTGACGGCGTTCAAGGCGGTCGAGAGGATCTACGCGCTAAAAAAGGAGAGGGATCAGGAGGCGATGACCGAACACGGAATTGTCCTGTATTTTCTAAAGAAACTCTCCTACACCTTTGAACTTCTTCGGATCAAATATCTCTTCAACCAGTCGGACAGGCTGAAAATTGACAAAAGCAATTCCGGGTTTGTCAATTTTTATGAAATTTCTCAGCTTGAAACTGACCTGCGCAGGCAGGTCGATCAGGTCGTTCCGCAGGATAAAGGGGATGCTCTGAAACAACGATTAGTTTCACATCTTCTGGAAAAACAAACAGATTCTGAAGAGCTGCTTGCGCAAATGGCGGACAATGCCTATCAAAAAGAGCTGATCCGAGAAAATTTGTTCCTCTTTTTTAATGAGGGCGAACTGATTCTCCAGAAAAATGGCGATCCGAACAGGAGAAAGTATTTATATTACTGGGCCTGCTACGATAAAAAGAGCAACATGCCCTATATTTATCTGCTTGATTTTGAACAGGACACACAGGAGGAGGCTCTGCATGAAAGCGGAAATGCTTTTGATGCGTTCGTCAAGGTCATCCGTTCCGAAGGTTCACGGGCACCTGCGGTGGGTATTGTGGCTATGGCCATTGATCAGCGGCTGGAGCGGATTCATCCCAAGATGCTCAAGCGTATCTGCATAGGGCCGCTCTACTCGCAGTCTTTTTCCGTTGATCTTCCTGAAGAAACAGAGCGACTTTTCCAAGCGGGTGACGATGGCAGAAAATTCGTGTTCCATCTTACCGAGCAATTTGTTTTTTCCGTGGGCCAGACTATTATCAAGGATCAAAAAACATTAGGTAATCTTTTAACCGGAGAACAGGTCAGGGAACGATTTTATATTCCCAAGGCCACCGATGTTGATGAATATTCCGTCTATAACGAGCTGGAGGAGCAGAAAGCCTCGCTGATCCGCAAGACGGCTGTTATGCCGTATAAACTGCATCAACATCTACAGGATTTATATAAAGGTTTCAACATAATATCTTTCAGTAAGGATGGAACGATAAATGGACTCTGACAGCGGCGGATTTCTGCCGATTAAACAGTTACCTTTTTCCTTGAAAGTAATTGATTTTTTCATCTCCCCTGCATATAATCTGCCGATTGTGCGCTTTGGCTGCGTAACATCAATTACTAAAGAATAAAAGTCAGTATCAACTAACTAAAAAGATTCAGGCCCTTGAAAGTCCGAATTATCAGATTAGAAAGCCTGGACAGATGAGCAGTTACAATGATTAATTTTATTCTCAATCAGCAAACGATGCACACCGATTTACCGGTGGGTAGCGTGGTATTGGATTTCTTGCGTAAATCCCAGCGGCTTGCCGGTGTCAAAGAGAGTTGCCGAGAGGGGGATTGCGGAGCTTGTCTGATTCTGATCGGCGAATGGGATGGCTGTACCGTCTCTTATCAGTCTATGAATTCATGTCTGTTACCAATAGGAGAAATAGAAGGCAGGCATGTGGTAACCATTGAGGGATTGACCGTCAGGGGTGACGGAGGGCTGAACCCAATCCAACAGGTCATCGTGGAAGAAGGTGCCACCCAATGTGGTTACTGCACACCCGGTATAATTTTGGCATTGACGGGATTGTTTCTCAATAAACTGAATTTCGGCGAAGAAGAGGCGATTGCCGCTGTCAGTGGTAATATCTGCCGTTGTACGGGGTATCAGTCCATAAAGCGTGCAA
>CBDTVG010000304.1:0-3287 GCA_965363745.1 uncultured Candidatus Electrothrix sp.
TTGCGTGAAATGCCGCTATTTCAAGCATTTATAGGCATACTTTTCAACACCCTTTATATGTCGTTTTTTTTGATGAGGTATGCAGGGGGCATTTTGTACCATGAATTTGTACAAAGGCCCAAAAAAGAAAAAGGCCCTTGATATTGATTCAACAATATCAAAGACCTATTATATGTTACTGAATGGTGCCGAAGGGGAGAGTCGAACTCCCACGAGCGTGCGCCCACTAGACCCTGAACCTAGCGCGTCTACCAGTTCCGCCACTTCGGCACGGCGAAAAGAATATCCTCTATTTTATCGTCTCTGTCAATAGCTTTTTTACATTTTCTCCCATAAATCATAAAATGATTCTCCCTATAGAGCATGAACTGTTTGCGGGTTTTGTCAGGTTGAGGTACATATTCTGTGCATAGAAAAAGAAATGTGCCCGATTTTCCGGCACAGCCGATCTTGCTGGCGGACAAACAGACTCCGCTCTCTCAACCTACAAAAAACACGAAAAAAATATGCGGCTGTACAAAAATCTACAAGACATCATCGCCCCTTTTGAGCACCCGGTAGTCACCATCGGCAATTTTGACGGCGTACATCTGGGCCATCAACTGCTGTTCAACGAAGTAGTAAGCCGAGCCAAGCGTGACGGCGGCACTTCAGTGGCCATCACCTTTGACCCCCATCCGTTAAAAGTGCTGCGACCGAAGGGCATCCGCCTAATTTCCTGCGCTCAACAGAAAATAGATTTAATCCGTATGTCCGGGATTGACGCACTGGTGATTATTCCCTTTGACCGAGATTTCGCCAAAATCACGGCCACGGATTTTATTCGAGATATCCTCTGCACAACCATCGGGGTGCGTGAACTGGTGGTGGGCTATGATTACGCCTTTGGCAGGGGTAGAGAAGGCAATATTGATTTTCTCCGCAGGCAGGGCGACGAACAAGGCTTTCCGGTTACTGTGGTCGAGGCTCATTATGAAGATGATATACTGGTTTCCAGTACCAAGATTCGGGAACTGGTGATGGAAGGCCGGATGAGGGATGTACGCAGGCTGCTAGGCCGTTGCTACCATATACATGGTGAAGTGCAACGGGGCAAGCAGCGGGGAGGAGCCGAGGTCGGCTTTCCCACAGCTAATCTGAAGGTCTCGGAAGAGGATCTCTGTCCCAAAAAAGGAGTGTACGTGACCCAGGTCATGTACAACGGCAAGATGTACGGCAGCATTTCCAATATCGGCTACAATCCCACCTTTGGCGAGAACGAATTAGTTGCGGAGACGCATATTTTTGATTTTAATGGAGATATTTACGGGAAACCCATCAGGCTCAACCTGCTTCAGCATCTGCGGGGAGAAGTAAAGTTCAATTCGGTTGAGGAGCTTTCAGCCCAAATACGCAAAGATATTGAGCAGGCCCGGCAGGTGCTCGCCAATGCCACTGCGGAGCGAATGTTCTCGTGTGAGGAAAAATATAATACATGGATGGCGGAATCAGCTTAGACTCCGCATATAACTTATAAAGACAAAGGAGAAACAATCATGGCGGAGAAGAAGAAACTGACCAACAATGTCGGTGCGCCGGTGGCGGATAACCAGAACGTGATGACCGCTGGGCCACGCGGGCCGCAACTGCTTCAGGATGTCTGGTTTTTAGAGAAGCTGGCTCATTTTGACCGGGAGGTGATCCCGGAGCGGCGGATGCACGCCAAGGGTTCCGGGGCCTACGGCACCTTCACGGTCACCCATGATATCAGCAAGTACAGCAAGGCGAAAATATTCTCCGAAGTTGGCAAAGAGACCGAGACCTTTGTCCGCTTTTCCACGGTCGCCGGAGAGCGCGGCGCGGCGGATGCCGAGCGTGATATCCGGGGGTTTGCTATGAAGTTTTATACCGAGGAAGGCAACTGGGATCTGGTTGGTAACAACACCCCGGTATTCTTTCTCCGTGATCCCCTCAAGTTCCCGGATTTGAACCATGCTGTCAAGCGCGACCCTAAAACCAATCTGCGCAGTGCCCGCAACAACTGGGATTTCTGGACATCTCTGCCCGAAGCCCTGCATCAGGTCACCATCACCATGAGTGAGCGGGGCATTCCGGCCTCCTATCGGCATATGCACGGCTTTGGCAGCCATACCTTCAGCTTCATCAATGCGGATAATCAGCGAGTCTGGGTTAAGTTCCATTTGCATACTCAGCAGGGAATCAAAAACTTAACCAATGCCGAGGCTGAGGCGATGGTCGGTAAATGCCGAGAAAGTCATCAGCGGGATCTCTACGAGGCCATTGAGCAGGGTGATTGCCCCAAATGGGATGTAAAGGTGCAGATTATGACTGAAGACGAGGCCTTGAACTGCCCCTTCAACCCCTTTGATCTGACCAAGGTTTGGCCCTACGAAAACCACCCCCTCATGGATGTGGGCGTGCTGGAGCTGAGCCGCAACCCGGAGAATTATTTTGCCGAAGTGGAGCAGGCGGCCTTTAATCCGGCCAACATGGTTCCGGGCATCGGTTTCTCCCCGGACAAGATGCTCCAAGGACGGCTCTTTTCCTACGGCGATGCCCAACGCTACCGGCTTGGGGTCAACCATCATCTGATTCCGGTCAATCAGGCCCGCTGTCCGGTGAACACTTTTCATCGGGACGGACAAATGCGGATGGACGGCAATTACGGCGGCACCCTCGGTTATGAACCCAACAGCTACGGGAAGTGGCAGGAGCAACCGGAATGCGCTGAACCGCCGCTGGCCTTGGACGGAGCGGCTGATCACTGGAACCACCGGGAGGACGATGATGATTACTACACCCAGCCCGGCAACCTATTCCGCCTGATGAGCTCGGAACAGCAACAGGCTCTGTTTGACAACACGGCACGGGCTATGGGTGATGCACCGGAGGAGATCAAGCGGCGGCATATCAGCAACTGCGCCAAGGCTGATCCGGCCTATGGTGCGGGTGTGACTAAGGCTTTGGGGCTGTAAGCGGCCTGCATGGGCGGGACTTTGTTCCTGCCCTGTTGCCAGAGGTGATTTAGGTGAATATTGCTAAATAGTCAAAAACAGGTTACTCTTTTGATAGGAACATAATGGACATTGCTGGACTGGACATTTTTAAAGGAAATCCTACTGTTTTTAACATTGCTGCATTTTTCGTTCTTCTTGGTGCCGCTGTTAAGACCGTTACAGGTTTGCTGAATTTTCATGAGGAATTTCTTGTTAGGCGTTACGTTAAGAGGCTGGATTCTCTTTCTAAAGATATAGATGCAGACTCAACCACTGATAACTACATCAAAG
>CBDTVG010000305.1:0-3283 GCA_965363745.1 uncultured Candidatus Electrothrix sp.
TATTTCAAGAATGACTATATAGCAAGGAACTATATGAGGTTAGAATTCAGATAAGTACAACAGTCGCACATTACTTGCTATCTTGCTATCTCAACCCTGCATATCGGTGAGCCAGTCGGTGTGCTCTTCACAAACAGCAATGTTGCCGTTATCAAAAGAAACCGTTATAAACAGAACACACCGCCGACCTTGGCACCTTCAGCAATCAATATTCACTCAGCACCTGAAATCCCATGCAAGAAGACCAACAAAATAATAACCATATCGCCAAAGAACTCAACATCGCCCCTCATCAGGTGGCTGCGGCAGCCCAGCTCCTCGCAGAAGGGGCGACCGTGCCTTTTATCTCTAGATATCGCAAAGAATTGACCGGCTCCCTTGATGAAATCCAGGTTGCCGGTATTCGGGATCAGCTGGCCAGCCTTGCAGCCTTGGCAAAACGGCGAAAGACCATGCTAAATTCCCTCGCCAATAGGGAACTCCTGACGCACGAGTTGCAACAGGCTCTACATGGAGCAGAAAACCTGACCACTCTGGAAGACATCTTTCTGCCCTATAAACAGAAACGTAAGACCAGGGCCGTTATGGCCCAGGAAAAGGGTCTGGAACCTCTAGCCCAAGCCATATTCACCGGTCAGGACGGCGATATTCAAGCCGCCGCCTTTATAGATCCTGAAAAAGCAGTGGACTCGGAAGAGGAGGCTCTGGCCGGAGCCCAGGACATCATGGCAGAATGGATCAATGAAGATGCAGAGGTGCGGGCTGACCTGCGGGGTATCTTCACGAATAAGGCCGTCATCAGCTCCACGGTGGTGAAAAAAAATCAGGAGGCCGGAGCAAAATTTCAAGATTATTTTGACTGGCAGGAAGCGGCGAACAAGGTGCCGAGTCACCGTCTGTTGGCCATGTTTCGGGGAGCCGGGGAAAAGGCCTTGCGACTGGTTGTCCGACCGGAGGAAGAAGCGGCTCTCACCCCACTCAAATTGAAATATTCTTCAGAGGGCAGGTTCCGTGAGCAGGTGAATATGGCGACGGAAGACAGCTATAAACGCCTGTTAGGGCCGTCGCTGGAAAACGAATTACGGGCCGAGCTTAAACAACGAGCCGATCAGGAGGCCATCAAGGTCTTTGCCGATAATCTCCAGGAACTGTTGTTGGCCCCGGCTCTCGGCCAAAAACGGGTCATGGCCCTTGATCCGGGCTTCCGCACCGGAGCCAAGCTCGTCTGCCTGAACGGACAGGGGAAATTGCTGGATTTCACCACGATCTATCCCACCCATGGTGCGAATCAGCAGCAGGAGGCCGGCCGTAAGATCAAAGAACTTTGCCAAAAATATCGAATCCAGGCTATCGCCATCGGCAACGGCACAGCGGGTCGAGAGACGGAACAATTTGTCCGCAACCTTGAGTTAGGCAAGGACATTCTAATCACCATGGTTAACGAGAGCGGGGCTTCAATCTACTCTGCTTCCGAGGTCGCCCGGCGTGAATTTCCTGACCATGACATCACCGTACGCGGTTCGGTTTCCATAGGCCGCCGTTTGCAGGATCCCCTAGCTGAATTGGTCAAACTTGATCCGGCATCCATCGGGGTCGGTCAGTACCAGCACGATGTCAATAAGGCGGAGCTGAAAAAGGGCCTGGATGACGTGGTGATGCGCTGTGTCAACAATGTTGGGGTGGAAGTCAACAGCGGTTCCTTTGAGTTGCTCGCCTATGTCTCCGGCTTAGGACCAGTGCTGGCTACCAATATTATCGCTTGGCGAGATGAGCACGGCCCGTTCATCAGCAGGAAACAATTATTCAAAGTTCCCCGGTTAGGCGCCAAGGCCTTTGAGCAATGCGCAGGCTTCCTGCGTATCCATGGTGCGGAAAATCCGCTGGATAACTCGGCTGTCCACCCGGAACGGTATCTGATGGTGGGGAAAATGGCGGCTGACGTAGGTTGCACGGTCAAGGAATTAATGCGACAAAAGGAACTCAGAGAACGTCTTGAGTTGAAAAAATATGTCAGCACAACGGAAAAGGGCGACGCACTCGGCCTGCCCACTTTGCGGGATATTGTGGAAGAACTTGCCCGACCGGGCCGTGATCCACGCCAAGAATTCACCGCCTTCGTCTTTGCTGACGGGGTCAACAGCATGGATGACCTAATTGAGGAGATGCGTTTGCCCGGCATTGTCACTAATGTCACCCGTTTCGGTGCCTTTGTCGATGTCGGAGTCCATCAGGACGGGCTGGTGCATATTAGCCAGCTGGCGGACAGGTTTGTCAAAGACCCCGCTGAGGTGGTCAAGGTGGGGCAGCAGGTCACGGTACGGGTGCTGGAGGTGGATCAACAGCGCAAACGAATTGCCCTTTCTCTACGCGAAGGGTGAACATAAGCTAACAGGCTTTAAATAATATATTTTTTAATGGAGGGAAATAATTGTTTATCCTCTTTGTGCGTATGAGCCAATATCATACTGATAACCGTCTCACTTGAGATTATAATATTTTGAACCTGTTTTTTGCTCGGTTGAGTATCATAAACGGAGATGATGTCCTTAAACTCAGCCAGAGTCTTTAATATTCGCACATGCTCCTCCCGCAATTCCTGAACCAACCTTTTGTCTGCGGCATTGCCCTTTCTGTCTATAAAGGGAAAGAGTTTTTCCTCCTCAAACTTGAAATGCTTGACAATGTATTCATCTGAAAACTGGTGCAGCCTTTCAATATAATCGGGGGCTTCATTGCTTGTGAAGGCTTCGAGGAATTTTTTAAAAAAAGCCATTGTCTCAACGATTTTACTATGATCATGAGCTTCTCTTGTCAGTTTATCCATTCTTTCCTCTTTTATCCCATCCTAAAAAGTAATAACAGAATACCCGTCTTTAATATATTTCGATATTGACGGATGACCTGATATATCTCCGAGAAGCGGAATGTTTTCTGCCAGAACGGCGGTCGTGTCTCCCAGTTTATTGGTGCAGACCCGGCAGGCACCGAGAATAAGATCCTTTTCTTTTGCCTCGGTGTAGAATTTGTGCAGAAAATGATCAGGTTTAGCCATTTCAGGAACCAGCTTAATAGCTTCCCCTTCCAAAATGATCCCGCCTCCCATATTTTGAGCGGCCAGATCAATACTATTGATCAGAACATGGATAAAACACAAAGGATCGCCTCGGAAGGCGAACAAGATAACTTTTTTCATACTGTATCCTTAAAGGGCGAGAAAAAATAAAAAATAGTTGGAAGTGTCCGGCATCTTCAAGATGAAAAAGATGCCGGATGAACGGGTTGC
>CBDTVG010000306.1:0-3273 GCA_965363745.1 uncultured Candidatus Electrothrix sp.
GGTGATGATTTTCGTTTCGCCGCCGCTGTCGCCGAATTCGGTATGCTCCTCCGCAGTTCTGAGCAGGGCGGCGGAATTTCTTGGCCGCAGGTGCTGGAACTTGCCAAAGCTGCGAAAGGTCGAGACGAGGAAGGCTATCGGGCCGAGTTTATCCGTCTTGTTGAGTCCTCTGAACTGCTGGCGCATTGATGGGGTGACGGGGCAACGGGGCAAGGGATTGAGAAAAAGAGGATTTTTTTTATGTTGAATTTTTTTGTTGGTATTATCGTGTTGCAGGTGGGGACGGCGGGGCTTTGTTATGTATTCGTTGAATGGGGCTTTACCGATATACGTTTGCTGTTGGCGTTGTCTTTTTTGGATATGTTGTTTGTCGGCTTGATAGTTTTGTGGTTCTCCTCTGTCGCTCGGCAATGTAATTTCGCTGAGATGGAATCCATCAGGGAGACCCATGCCAAAGAGCGGGAAAAACTCCGGGTGGATGCTGAACGACAGAAAAACAGATTTGCTGATAAGAAACATAAGGAGGTGCTCAGAGCGACGAAAACCGCCTTTGCTGTAGCGAATATTAAAGTGGGTTCCGCCTTTGCGGGTATGCTCGTTCTTGGCGGAATTATGATCTACAGCCAGCTTGTCACCTTTGGTCTACTTATGTTAACCGCCTCCGCCGGTGGTTTGGCCGGGTATATGGCACGGGTGAAACAGGACGTGTTGTTTCCGCGCAAGAATCATGCGCTTCAGCGGCTACCGATAGACTACGGAGAAAAAAAACAAAATAAATAACCCTTTGAGGAAAGCCATGTTTGCGGACAGAAACGGAAAATACATACTGCTGATCAGTATTCATGGCCTGATTCGCGGTCACGAACTGGAACTCGGTCGTGATGCGGACACCGGAGGCCAGACCAAGTATGTGGTGGATCTGGCGCGCGCTCTGGGAGAGGATGAGCAAGTCGCGCAGGTGGATTTGGTGACCCGGCTGATAGTCGATCCGGCGGTGAGTGAAGATTATGCGCAACCGATTGAACCCTTTTCAGATCAAGTGCGTATTGTGCGTATAGAGGCGGGGCCGGAGGAGTACTTTGCCAAGGAGCAGCTCTGGGATTACTTAGACAGCTTCACCGATAATCTAATTAGCTGGCTTCAGGAGCAGCCCGGAACCCCAGACATTGTCCATAGCCATTATGCAGATGCCGGATATGTATCTGTCCGGTTGACCAATTTTCTCGGTGTGCCCTTGATACACACAGGGCATTCGTTAGGCCGGGATAAGCGCAAGCGTCTGCTCGCCAAGGGCATGTCCAGTGAGGACATTGAGCGTACCTATATTATGGAACGCCGGATTGATGCTGAAGAAGAATTGCTCGCCCATGCGGATTTGGTGATCACCAGCACCAATAACGAGATTGAAGTCCAGTACGGCCTGTATAATTATTACGATCCCGGGCGGATGGCGGTTATTCCTCCGGGAACTGACTTGGATCAGTTTTATCCGCCTGGGGAGGAGAAGGAAATTGTTTTTGCGCAGGAGCTGTCCCGTTTCCTGACAGAACCGGATAAACCGCTGATTCTCGCCCTGTCACGACCTGACGAGCGCAAGAATATCCTGACCCTGATTGAGGCATACGGTGAATCCCCGGAACTGCGGGAGGTTGCCAACCTGCTCATTGTTGCCGGAATCCGCCAGGACATCCGGGATCTGGAGGAAGGGGCGCAGGCCGTGCTGACCAATATTCTGCTCCTGATTGATGCCTACGATCTGTACGGCAGGGTCGCTGTTCCCAAACAGCATCAGGCCGATGAAGTTCCAGCCATTTACCGACTTGCCGCACAGACAGGCGGGGTCTTTATCAATCCCGCCCTGACCGAGCCTTTCGGCCTGACCCTGCTTGAAGCCGCGGCCAGCGGTCTGCCCCTTGTCGCGACGGAAAACGGCGGCCCGGTTGATATTCTGGTCAACTGTCGGAACGGCGAGCTCGTTGATCCTTTGGATAAGGAGGCGATCACAGCCGCTCTGCGCAACCTGCTGGAGGATCGTGAAAAATGGTTGGAAGCGGCGAAAAACGGGCTGCAAGGGGTACGCCGTCATTACTCTTGGCAAACCCATGCGGAAGAATATATGCGCAGAATTGCCGTCCTGCCTGAGCGCTCCCCGGCCCTGCCGAATGATCGACCGGTACGGGCCATACGCTATCGTGACCGGGCCGTGTTTACCGATATGGAACAGAACCTAATCGGCAATACAGCGGACCTGGCTCGTTTTTCCGCCATGATTCGGGAACAACACAAAAACATGACCTTCGGCATTGTGACCGGCCGCCGCATTGACGCAGCCTTGGCCCTGATCGGAAAGCACCAGATTCCTCAGCCCGATGTGCTGATCAGCGGTCAGGGAACCCGGATTCATTACGGCCACGGCCTGATTGAAGATAATTACTGGACAGATCATATTGATCAGGACTGGAGCAAGAGAAAGATCTTGCATGTGTTGGCCGATTTTCCCGGCCTGCAACTCCAGCCTAAGTCTGAACAGGCCCCGTTTAAGATTTCCTGGTATTTTGACCCGGAGGTGGGCGGTGATCCGGAAAATATTATCAGCCTGCTCCGGCAGAAAGAACTGACTGCTAATGTCGTCTTGTCCTTCGGCCAATTCCTTGATATTATTCCATCCCGCGCTTCAAAGGGACAGGCTCTGCGCTATGTGGCACACCGCTTGGATATTCCGCTTGAGCGCATTTTAGTGGCCGGAGGTTCAGGTGCGGATGAAGATATGATGCGGGGTAACACCCTTGCGGTTGTTGTCAATAACCGCCATCACGAGGAGCTGTCCCAGTTGGTTGAACAGGAGCGCATTTATTTCGCTGAACAGAAACGTGCAGGCGGCCTGCTTGAAGCATTTGAATATTATGACTTTTTTGGCACCTGCAAAGCACCGGAAGAACAATGAAAAAAAAATTACTGATCTGTACCGACCTTGATCGTACCCTGATTCCGAACGGAAGTAAACCGGAGTCCGCCCGTGCTCCGAGACTGTTCAGAGAACTGGCCCAGCGGCCCTGGATCAAGCTGGCCTATGTAAGCGGACGGGATACAGGGCTGATTCGGGAAGCGGTTGAACAGTATATGCTGCCTTGGCCTAATTATGTGATCAGCGATGTGGGCACCGGCCTGTATCAAGTATCCGAATCCAAAGACAGTGCGGCAGACAGTACAGACATTACGACTGGGGCATGGAAGCAGAATAAGGCTTGGGAGGCCGCTATCAGTGCGGATTGG
>CBDTVG010000307.1:0-3240 GCA_965363745.1 uncultured Candidatus Electrothrix sp.
TGACAGCCTAATTTCACATCAGATGATGTGGAACTTGCTTCAGAAGGCATGCCAAAAAAAGTAAGCGAATAAGCTAAGAATATGCATGAAAAGATATGCTTCATTATTTTTTGATCCTCTCTTTTTTGCGTTGCGTTTTAATCAGTTATCGTTCATTCGGCAGGCAATCCCCACCTTTTTCCAGCTCCAGCTCGTCCTTTTCAAACTGAAACAGTAACCACCAAGCCGAGAACAGTGCAGTAAATAGCAAATAAATAAAGAGAATGTTTGCTTAAATACGCAATCAGCCAGCGGATAGCGATATAGCCTGAAACCAGAGCGGCCAAGAATCCCGCCAGCAAAGGAAGCAGAAATTCATTCGCAGCAGGAAGCTCCGTTAAATCTTTTATGGCGAGCAACCCAGCCCCCAACATGACCGGTACGGACATCAGAAAAGAGAAACGGGCTGCCGAGGATCTATCCAGATGTCGAGTCATACCGCCGGCAATGGTTGCACCTGAGCGTGAAACACCGGGCAGCAGGGCGAGAACCTGAGAAAAGCCGATCCAGAGGCTGTCTAGCCAAGTGATTTGCTCTATAGGGCGGTTGCGACGACCGGCGGTTTCCGCGATCACCAGTAAAACAGCTGTCATAAAAAGAAAATACCCTGTCAGCTTTGCGCTGGCAAAGGCTTGTTCAATCATATCTTTACACAGCAGGCCGACAACGACTGCCGGTAAGGTGGCCAAGATAAGATACCAGCCCATTCTCGCCTCTGAGTCGGCAAAAGGTTTTCTTTGTATTATTCCATGAATAAATGCTACGGCAATCGTTGTCAAATCTTTCCAAAAATAGACAATAACTGCAAACAGGGTGCCCCATTGCACCAGCACGTCAAAAATAAATCTTTGTTTTTCTACAAACTCCCAGCCCAAAAAATGGGGAACCAGAACCAGATGACCGGAACTGGACACCGGAATAAATTCAGTAAGTCCCTGCACAATACCAAGAATGATTGCCTGTAAAAATGTCATATATTATTCCCCGACGGGTGTGTGTTTGTTGTAGTTTTAGATGTTTCCTGCATGAATCAGCCCTTCCGCTCCATCATACGGACAAAATAACGGGCGGCTTCCGGGGTTCGTCCCCAATGCAGGTGAACATATCCGGCTAGGGTGTTATCCCGGACATACCCTTCAGCCCGATCATCATCCAGGACATAGCCACGCTTGATCTCCGCTGGCATCTTGTCAATTGAGGAATAGTGAAATTCATGTCCATAGCAACAGCTATCCACTGAGCCAAGAATGGTCTCTGTCTGCATTTTTACCTGCCGATAGCCAAGCCTGCGCAGACTTTTCTGCATCCGGGAGACAACTGGGTACACTCCGACCATAGGGTACCGTTGCTCATCCGTAGCAATAATCGCTTCGGTCAAATACATAAAGCCACCGCATTCAGCGTACACAGGTTTACCGGAGCGAGAAAAGGCCAGCACAGCCGCACGCATGGATGCATTCGTTACCAGAGTTGCGGCATGCAATTCAGGATAACCACCGCCAAGATACAGCCCGTCAAGGTTTTCCGGCAGGGTGCTGTCGCACAACGGGCTGAAAAGAACAATTTCCGCACCGGCTGCCTCCAGCATATCCAAATTATCCTGATAATAAAAGCAGAACGCCTCATCCCAAGCCACCCCGATCCGAACTTTTTTCCCGGATTCAGCGGTACATGCAGGAGAAGGCGAAGCAGACCGAACCTGTTGCACATCCACCTTTCGGGACAGCTCCAAAAGACGATCCAAATCGAGATGCTCCTCCATCAGGTCGATCAACCGCCGCCTGTTGAGCTCAATCTCGGTGCCCATGTGCAAACCGAGATGACGGGATGGCAGGGTGATGGAAGTATCTCGCGGCAAGGAACCTATAATTTCAGCCTGACAATGCTGTTTGACCGCATCCGTGACCATCTGCAAATGCCGCTCACTGCCTACCCGGTTGAAGATCACCCCGGCCACGCAAACTTGAGGATCAAGGGTTTCAAAGCCTTTGACCACTGCGGCCACGCTCTCCGCCGCCGAACGCACATCTACCACCAAGATCACAGGAATGTCAAGCAGGGAAGCCAGACTGGCTGCGGAACCTTTGCCGCCGTCAAACAGGCCCATCACGCCCTCGATAACCGAGATCGCCTGCGATGATGAGGCCCCCTTACCCGCACCTGCACTTTCTTCTGAGGGGGCATGGGTGCTGAACAGTTGGCGCACATACTCCGGGCCACACATGCGCACATCCAAGTTCCTCGACACCTGATCCGTCATCAGCAGATGCAGGGTGGGATCAATGAAGTCTGGGCCGCACTTAAACGGCTGCACTGCAATATTGCGATTGCTCAAGGCCGCCATAGCTCCCAAGGTCACAGTGGTTTTTCCACAACCGGAATGAGTTCCGGCTATGATGATGGCTTGCTTTTGATGTTTCATACTCAATGTATATACGGCAAAAGAGATCGTATGTCACCTGCTCCCTTAATTTCCTCCGCCTTTGCCAAAATTTTCGGGGCATAGTGCTGTTTGTCAGCCTATTAAAGATAGTGTGGACGGCAAACTGAAACGTACATTTAATGGAAACTCAAACGTAGGAGGGAGGGATAGAAAAAAATAACGTCTTGTTCTCTGCGGGGGCGTGGATTGAAACAGTCATATAATAGAAAAATGATGGACGGAGCGGGAGATATGGTAACAATTATAATTTTTCTTGACGTTCCACCTGGGAAAAAGGTAGAGTCTATACATAAATCTATTTTTTTTCTTTCACACTACAAATATATTGTTAAGGATTTTTTTTCATGAAGACCTTCATGCTCCGCATACTGCTTTGTGCCAGTGTCGCTCTTTCCCTTGTCCTTGCCGGTTGCGGCCCTAAGGAAATAGAACCATATCAGTCAACAAAAGAAATAAATTCTTCCGAAGAAGCACTGGATTATTCTTCGGGATATGCCGCCACCCATGACCAAAACGGTGTTTTACGTGGCCAGCCCGGATTTATCAGTGAAGAAAATTTAGAAGACGGTGCAGGAATAAATATAGTCGGTCATAACAGGGGTACCTATATAGATGAAAACGGCAATATAATCTCACTTGAAGATATTCCCGGCGTTCAGGGGCAAGGTTCGGGTTACGGTTCCGTTGCTGATTCCTCCGGTTCGGGATCAGGTTCCGCTGCTGGATCCTCTAGGTTCGGTTCCACAGGAAGTTCCGGT
>CBDTVG010000308.1:0-3232 GCA_965363745.1 uncultured Candidatus Electrothrix sp.
CATACAACTTTGTTCCGCAGGTTGTTCACTCAAAGCGAAAGTCTGCGCCCTCCCCTGCTCGCTTATCATCGCATGATGGCTATTATTTTTTTGCTGCGCATAGCCCCCAACCGCACCTTTCCTTTCTCGTTCTCCTCTTTTTTCGCACACTGCTTTGCTTTAAAAGGGGCTGATTGAGAGATTTCGGGCCAAAATCATGCTTCGCAGGGGAGGTTTACAAAAACCGCTTGACAACACCCTGATTTTCCGTGTACTAAAAGAGGCAGAGTCACAATGACACATCCGGGATGTTTAAGTCATAGGTTATGACTTAAACATCCCGGACATAATTTCCGTATTCACCATTACACGGGGTATGATGACTCGCATCGCCTTTTTTAAAAAAATTGCTCTTCAGGATAAAAAAGCACGTGTCTTTTTATCTAAGCCGTTGCCGATTAATTGTTAAAGGTAACGTACAGTGGCTATACGGATTGTGCGGGAAACCCCATTATAACCAGTTAACTTGTTTGAATAAGGAGAACAGCCATGAACAAAAAAATATTCACAGGAAAGTGTAGTGCTAAGATATGTATCGCAAGTTGTATTTTACTCGCCGCCGGTTCAGCAACAGCGGCGGAAAACATGCGAACGCAGTTTGCTCCCGCTACTCCTCAACGCCATACTCTTCGGGATATAAAGACAGCACCCGTTACTAGGGCTGTCCTCCCGGCTCCCACGTCCATGTCAAGAAGCACCGCTCAGGTAACACCGGCGACAGTGACACCGACAATACCCACAGTGGGTACGGGAATGGTGGCAATTGATCCGGCTGTTATAAAGGCCGCAGTTGATCAGAAAATTTTGCAAATGATGGAAGGAACAATGAAGGACAACATGACCGGTGTCGGTACCGAGGTTATGCAGGAAATGCGCATGAAGGCTATGACGGAAAGCATGAACAGTAATCTCATGCAGGATAGTATGCGGCCTGCAATTATGGGGAACATGCGTAACTCCATGCAGGAAGGGGTGAAAGGCGAGAATAAATAATTTCTATCTCGCCGCACCATTATGCTTTGACGGCTCCACCGCTCCACGCCTGCCGTCCCAAGGCGTACAGCAAACTACACAGCAAGCCGAGAAAAATTGATAGGCAAAGATTGCGCATTTTTTTCGGCTTGATCGGCTTCAGCGGCACCATAGGCTTTTCAATAATTGATACATAGCTCGAAGTACCGGCGGGTGCCTGCCCTTTCTCAGCTTGCTGAACAAATTTCGCATACAGGGCCTGCTTGTTTTCGACCTCCGCCCGTAATTGCTTGAGCACTTTCTCTCGCTCTTCAAACATGCCGGATTTATTTTCAAGTTGACTGAGTTGTCGCTGAATGAAACCCGTCTTCTCTTTCAGTCTGCTAAGGGTGGTCTTCGCAAGGACGATTTGGTCCGCCATCGTTTCTATTTTTTCGTCTTTTTCAGGGAAGTTGTTTTTTATCATTGCAAGCTGTCGACGAACATTGGTGATCAATTGTTCGCCTTCTCCATATTTTCGTATCAGCTCATACTCATACAGCTTTAATTGCAGAAAAGCGGCTCTGTCATCTTCGAAGTCTTTTGCAATCTCTAGGTTCAGTTCGTTATCCGCCGAGTTGAAAACATCGGCAAACTGTTGCTCCAAGGAGTCGACCTTATCCTCAAGTTCTTTGAGTTTTTCTTTTTCCGCCGCCAACAGCGACTGCGTTTTACTATATTGCACTGCAATATTTTCTTTGCTCCGGAAAGATGTATACATCCGGTTGTTGTTCTCAAACATTGAGAGTGCTTGTTTCGCCTGTTGCAAATTACGGTACAGCAGGAGCAGCTCCTCCGCTGAGGGAATTTTTGGAATTTGCGAAGTTATCATGGATTCGCCCTGCTTCTCGAATAATTCAATGAGCGTGTTAACAACCTGAACAGCTATTTCCGGTTTGTGATGGCGAAAAGAAATTCTGATAATACGAGTGCCGTTAACAGGTCGGACTGTAAGCTGTTTTTGGAATTTATCAAAGGATAGACGAAGAAGATGCTCCCGCTCCTGTGTGTCGTCCGCAAAATCAGGAAAAAGTTGAGTTACCCCCAGAGAAGTGATCACCTGTTCAGCCATAATATTGCCCTGAAGTACCTCAATTGCAGTATTAAAGGTAGTATCTTTTCCCTTGATTGCACCGAGAGCGGCTTTTCCGTTTTCTCCTTGCTTCGGTTTTTGCGAGGAGGCGATTCCCTCATCATGAACAATGATCCTTGAGTTGACTTCAAAGACAGGTGTTTGAGTGCATGTGATGATTGTGCCAACAGACACAATTATAATAAATATAAGCAACATTTCAAGACGATAAGCTCGAATAGCAGACAATGATACAGACATAATATATTTTTTACAGGAGGTGAGGTCAGTTATTTTCAGCGATACATTACAGTAAGATGAACCTATGACATATTTTTATTAATATTCATAACTATTATTTTATGCAAGTTGTTTTTGGATGATGTTTCTCCTGAATTTATTTTCTTGACCTTAATCGTTCTAACGGGTAGTAGTATTTTTTATACCATCTGAGTGCAAAATGCCAAAAATTTTAACCACTATTTTTTGTGAAAATCTTGTGAAAAATAATCGAATACAATTTTTCTTCGCCGGGCTGGCAATCCTTGGAGCTGTTGCGCTGTTGCTCTTACCCGATGCATCGCCCTCCGTTGCCACAAAAGCAGCCGCCTTGGCTCTGGTGACTATCGTCTTCTGGGCCACAGCGATCATACCTGAGCATATCACCTCGTTGCTTTTTTTTCTACTGGCCATGCTCTTTTCCATCTCAACCAAGAATGTTGTTTTTTCAGGCTTCGCCTCAGCGGCGGTGTGGTTGGTGTTCGGCGGTCTGGTCATTGGTGTCGCCATTTCCTCCACAGGTTTGGGAGACAGGCTCGCAAGACAGGCGGCCGTTTATCTGCATGGAAGCTATTTGAAGATAATAAGCGGCTTGGTTGGGGCCGGTGTGCTGTTCAGCTTTCTCATGCCTTCAGCCATGGGCAGAGTGGTTCTGCTTACTCCTATCGCCCTTTCTCTGGCCACGCACTTTGGTTTTAAGGAAGGATCAAAAGGAAAAACCGGCGTTTTGCTGGCAATCATTCTCGGTACCTATATTCCAGCCTTCGGTATTCTGCCAGCAAATGTGCCTAATATGGTGCTTGTCGGCATGGCTGAGAGCCAATACCATTT
>CBDTVG010000309.1:0-3202 GCA_965363745.1 uncultured Candidatus Electrothrix sp.
TCTACACAACAGTCGCCGCTCGTGATCTCATCCTTCATGCCCGAAGGGTTTTCAGCGCCCTTGCGGTTGACATAGAAACAGCAAGAAAACAGGTTGCTATGATTGTGGGCCGGGACACCGATCAGCTGGATAGGGAGGCTGTCATCCGAGCCTGCGTCGAAAGTGTCGCGGAAAACATGTCAGACGGCATCATCGCTCCTCTCTTCTGGGCTGTAATCGGTGCTGTTTTTGCGCAACTCCTTGTCGATGGATTTCAGCCGGTTATCTGGGGAGTGACCGCCGCTATGCTCTACAAGGCTATCAATACCATGGATTCCATGTTCGGATATAAAAATGAACAATATTTGCAATTCGGCTCCTGCCCGGCTCGTCTTGACGACTTGGTCAATTTCCTACCTGCCCGCCTCTCTGGACTGACTCTTGTGCTGGCAACTCCGTTCTGCCAAAGTGACATGCGCAATAGCTGGCATATCCTACGCAGAGATCGGCGACGGCACACCAGCCCCAATGCGGGCTGGCCGGAGGCGGCCATGGCTGGAGCTCTTGGCCTGCAACTTGGCGGCGATGTCTCTTATTTCGGAACAACCAGCCAAAAAATGACACTTGGTGACCCGCTTAACCCGACTGAACAGCACCATATTCTCAGAGCGAACGCATTAGTCCTGACCGCCTCTTTGCTCTGCCTTCTCTTGTTCAGTTGTGCCTACCTTGCCATTTTTTTCTTTTTTTGTTGATAAAACAGTTTGCCACAGATTTAGCCACAAAAAAATATGTAAATGGAGCCGTTTATTAGGCAGGTTCTTGATAAAGATCTCACCTCCTGCTATAATATACAGTGTTTACACGAGTTCCTTGATAATTGATACCGGCAAAATAAATACTTAGATTTTTTTGGGAGAGTCTTATGTCTATAAAAAATATTATCCTTGCGGCTGTTGTTCTTCAGTTGAGTGTTCCGCTCATTATACCGGTTCAGTCCTTTGCTGAACAAATAGAGAGACTGGAAAATGTACAAAATAGAAGACATTATGTCTCACTTGAACCAGATCCTAGACAACTTTCCCCGGAAGAAAAGGAATGGTATATTACTTTTCAGGAAGGCACTTTTTATGTTCAAGGCTGGAAAGAAATAACAGCGGAGATTCTTAAAAAAGTTCCTCATAAGCAATTAAAAGGGAAATTGCACCAATCCCTTCAATCGCTCGGAAAAAAAATAGGCTGCGAGTGGAGTAAAAATAATGATATCAGAAAAATAGATAATGACATGTTGGAGCAATGGGGAGACATACTTAAAACAGCCGCCAAGGAAACGCCAAACCGGCTTCCGCAGGTGATAGCCGATCTTGGGCGAAAAG
This sequence comes from uncultured Candidatus Electrothrix sp., assembly GCA_965363745.1. Lineage (GTDB taxonomy): Bacteria > Desulfobacterota > Desulfobulbia > Desulfobulbales > Desulfobulbaceae > Electrothrix. Next base: position 1,356 of record CBDTVG010000309.1, read on the forward strand.
TGGCTGCTGTCACGAATTGATGCATTTCTCATACGACCTGAAAACAGGTGAACTGAATTGAACAACATGTGTAACCGCAACCGGGACAGGGACATCGATAACACAACGAATATTTTACGGTCGGACGGAACCGTACCTCCCCCGGAAGCGAAGAATCATACAGAGCGTTCCGCTGAAAGACTCCAAGAGGATAATGATTATGTTCCTGTTATCATAAAACGCACAGATGAATCCAGCCGTCACCCTGATGATATCCTTGAAAAAGCAATCGACGAGGGGATCGAGCAGATTAAGCGTCCTGTTTTCTCTCTCGCTCTCTCCTCAGTGGCGGCCGGTCTTATTCTTAGTTCTTCCGTCATGGCGGTGGCCGTGATATCCACCCTCATTATTGATCTAAATCAGCCTCTTTTTTTGCGTCTCGCAATGGCTTTGGTTTACCCGTTGGGCTTTATCATCTGTATAATGAGCGGCACCGAACTCTTTACTGAACACACCGCCACCGCCGTGTATCCCGTGCTTGCGGGCAAGGCTAGTCCGGCGAGTTTGCTCCGGCTTTGGTTAATCGTTATTATGGGAAATATGATCGGAGCGGTTGTGGGCGCCGGTCTTCTGGTCTCCGCCGACGCAGTGATTCAAGCTGAAAAAGGATATACAATAATAGCTCATCATCTTGTGCAGTACGACAACCTTCCCCTGCTTTTCAGTGCGGTTCTCGCAGGATGGCTGATGGCACTGGGAGGCTGGTTGGTTTTAGCGACAACGCCAGCTTTGAGCCAGATAGCCTGTATTTATATCGTCACTTTTCTTATCGGAATAGGAGGTCTGCACCACTCCATCGCCGGTTCAGTGGAGATGTTCACCGCCCTTTTTATCAGTGATCAATTTTCATTGGCTCAGGCTTTGCGTTTTATTGGACTTGCTATGGCGGGAAACTTAATAGGCGGCAGTTTTTTTGTGGCGATCCTTAATTACGGTCATATTAGAAAAACTCAAGGTATTGCCGCTTGACTCACCCTCGTACTCCATCACTATGAATCACAAGGTCGTTATAGGTGCGGGATTCGGCGATGAAGGCAAGGGTCTTTTTACCGACTACCTCTGCCGCACCAGCGATAATCCTCTGGTTGTCCGCTTTTCCGGGGGGCAACAGGCCGGGCACACGGTGGTTGCGGATGGAGTTCGTCACGTTTTTTCTAATTTCGGTTCGGGAACTTTACGGGGAATTCCAAGTTATTTTGCAAAATTCTGCACCGTTGACCCGGTCGGGATTATCAATGAGCTGGAGGCTCTGCTTGCCAAGGGGGTTGAGCCGCTGTTGTTCATTGATGGACAGTGCCCGGTCACAACGCCCTACGACATTTATTACAATCAACAGCATCATCCGCACGGCAGTTGCGGAGTTGGCGTGGGAGCCACTCTCAATCGGGAAGAACGATATTTTTCCCTGACCTTTGCTGACTTGTTCTATCCATGGGTGCTGGAAACCCGCCTTGATCTGCTCAAAACATTTTACCAAGACTGTGCGGACTATACAGATAACCATACAGAGGCAACTTGGGATAACCTAGATCATTTTCTTGAATGCTGCGCCGTTATCACGGACTCACCTTGGATTCAACAAAGTGACGGCCCGCCCGCCGGTTCTTACAGCGACCGCATCTATGAAGGCTCCCAAGGCCTGTTGCTTGACCAGCATTACGGTTTTTTCCCCTATGTCACCCGCTCAAACACCGGGACGACCAATATCGTTAACTTGCTGGGGAATAAGGGCAACGACCTTAAAATATATCTGATTATTCGCGCTTATCAGACACGACACGGCAAAGGGCCGATGTCTAATGAAGCCC
>CBDTVG010000310.1:0-3199 GCA_965363745.1 uncultured Candidatus Electrothrix sp.
AATACGGACAAGGGAGGATTCAAGGGAAGGGGAGGGCATGAAAACGAACAGCGACTTATATTGTTACCTGTTCGTCCATTTTAACGACACCTTAAAGGTGGCCTCGCTGTCCGCCGAAGCAAAGATCACCCCGGTCTTGGCATTGAACTTCAGCCCGAACTCCAACCCAATTTCATCTGGGGTGTTCATCTCCCGGAAGGCATTCAGCACCACCTCAGCAGCGGGTTTGATCCGATTCACCGCATCGACAAAGCGAGACTCCGCCCTTTCCGGTTCATCATCACCGCTCCGACTGACCCGACGCATTCCCTCAGCCTCGGACATTTCCGCCTCTACATAGACCGGCTGGCCGTCCATTTCAAATGCGATCATTTTTTTCATGGTATTTCTATAGTTGGATGAAAATACTGTGTTAGGTCGGTTGCACCGCAATTGGATGCAACCGACACCTTTTAAGCAGGCTTACTCGCCCCCACTCACCGTAACCACTCCAGTAACGCTTCGAGCCCGATAGTCAGGCCTGTACATAGCCTCAACCTCAGACGGCGGCAAAGTATAGGTTCCCGGCGTGACTGCCCGGACAAGATAGGCCACCCGGTACTGGCGCATTTTTTGATTTCCTATAACCTTGGCAAGATCATTGGTATCAAAAGCCGCCACAAAACGGTCATCCCGCGCATCAACATACTGGGTGTAACTGAGTGCGTCGAGCCAGTTGAACGCCGTGTTCCGCTCGGTTATAGACCGCTCAATTTCAAAGCCCGCAGGTAGCAAGTCAAGCAACAGCGCTTGAAAATTCGAACCGGCTTTCACCTCACCCTGGAGGGTCACCACTAAGAGTTCACCCTGCCGCACCACATCCACAGGCATCGGCTTACCTGAGGTGTCGTACCACTCCCGAAAAATCGTAAAGCCGTTCTCCACAGGTTCAGGCTCCTCAATCGGCGAGCCTTGGACAACAGTCACCAACCAGACAGGGGCGTTTCCCTTATTGCCCACCGTCACGGGATTGTTCAGCAACGAACTTCCCTTACGTTGCAGAGTGAAGAAGGTTGCATTTTCTTCCGGCTTCTTTGCTCCTAGGGCCGTCGCCTCTTTAATCTCCAGATCAAGCGGGCTGCTTTGCTCAAGAGTCAGGGCCGCCATGATCAACCAGGCTTGTTCCTGTGTGGAAAGATATTTTTCTGAGCTCAAGAGTCGAGTCAGCTCCTTCCAAGCCGGAGCCGGGTCAGTCTGACCTGTCCCAGATTCAGCAATGACATAAATAATTCCGGCTAAATCCCGCAGGCGTGAGCCGTAATTTCGCCATGAAGAATCTGTTTTTGTGGCCAGTAGGGCTGCCCGCAGCCCTTTGACGGCACGGCTTTGATCGCCTTGCAAGGCTAAAGCTCCAGCAAGCTGGGCCTGAGCCAGCGGTGAGGTGATTTTGGCAAACCAAGTGTCAAACAGATAACGGGCATCTTCGTGCCTACCCTGTCCGGCACGGGCCAGCACCCAATGGGCATAGGCCAGAGGAGCCAATGTTTTTTCATCAGGGTTGTGGCTGTTCTTCACCTTATCAGTCAGCCATTGCATGCCCTTATTGTAAAAATAATCCGGGACATCATAGCCCCTTTCCCGTGCCTGTCGGAGAAAATCTAAAGCATAGGCGGAAAGCCAAGGTTTTGCCTCGCCGTTGTCCGACCAGAGGCTGAAGCTGCCCTCACCTAATTGTTTTTGCAGGATTCGGTCAATAGCCTCCTGCACTCTGCCGGGCAGTTCCTTATCCACAGGATAGGCGAATCGTTCGGCCAGCAGATTAGCGTGAAGCAAAGGCATGGCTCGACTGGTTAGTTGCTCTAAGCAACCGTGGGGATACCGATCCAGCTGGCCTAATAATCCGGCCACATCCAAATTGGGTGAACTGGAAATGCTAAAATCCACCTTGGCGGTTGTGGGAAATAGACCACTTATGGTTTTCTTGTTCAGGGTGATAACTGCACCCGGAGCAAGGCTGGCATAGCTGCGGCTTAGGGTCGGTAGGTATTTTCCTCGGACATTGAGCGGGAAATCTCCGGCATAGCTATACCCTTCCGGGCCGTTGACATCAACGTGCAGACTGCCCTTGCCGATACTGTTCGCCCGTACAGGAAAACGCAGGTTTTGTCGTTTGCCCGGTTCAAGGGTTACTGTTGTCGTAGTAGCTGTGTTCTCAACCGCTTCAGTTTGTTCAGTCGATCCAGATGGTTCAATCTCTATAGAAGCCATAGATACTGCGCCTTCCGCTTTCCAGGCAATCCTGTATTCACCTGTCGGGCCGTCTATATTTTCCAGAAGCAACTGAAGACTTGACTGATCATCCAAGGCAAGATAACGGGGCAGGGAAGGGGAGACCACTACCGGATCGTTGATGCGCAGGTCACGGCTGGCTGATCCTAATTTTGCTTTGGACCAAGCCACGGCCATCAGGCGCAACCTGCCGTTGAAATCAGGAATCTCCAGCGGAACCGTGGCAATGCCGTCCTTATCAACTTGCACTGCCCCGGAAAAGAGCGATACCACCCGCACATTGGATTCAGGTGAGCCGCGCAGACCGTCCTCGCCCGCACCGGTGCGCAGGATAAGCGGCTTGCCTTCCGGCGGGGTGATCAGTTGGCCGTAGAGATCCCGAATCTCCAAGCCGAGCTGCTGTTTATTAAAAAACCAGGCTAACGGGTCGGGCGAAACATAATCAGTGAGCTGGAGCACACCGTCATCCACTGCCGCCAAGGTCAGACGAACCGTTTCTCCGGCTTCAGCATTTTTGACCTCCACCGGCACCTGCAAGGTCTGACGGGGACGAATTTGAGCCGGGCTCTTAATCGTCACCTCCAGCCGTTGCGCCTTGGGATCAACATTGAGCCAAACCAAGCCAACCGCCCGATCCGCACCCTTTTTTTCTCCCTTACCGGGTCGATACACGGTCACCAGAGCGTAGACCCCGGCACCCCATTCGGCTTCCACCGGGATTTCCAAGGTGTGCTCTCGTGCATCCCCTCCGGTGAGGGAAAAATTCCTGACTTTGTGGATGGAGCTGTTGGCCAGAACCAGACTGGCCTGCCCCGGATAGGGCGAAGTCACGGTTAGCTTGGCGGTCTCGCCGACTTGGTACTGCTGCCGATCCAGCTTAACCTTGACCGCGTCCGGGGTGTCGCTCTTGCCGAGAAGCTGTTGCCCGGCA